>CAYSXD010000295.1:0-2504 GCA_964434925.1 uncultured Spirochaetaceae bacterium | reverse complement strand
CAGATAATATATCGGGACAGTGAAAGGTAAAAATATTGCTGTCTACGGTTATGATGAGATACCATTTAAAGTAATACAGGCAGAAATGATGAAATTATTGGATCTTATTGTAAAAAAAAGGCAGAATAATGATTTTCGGGATATAAATTTGGATGAATTCAAATAAGATACCTGTTTCCTTTCTATTGTATGCACATAATTTTCTTCATTAGAAGAAAAAGATTTGACAAACAATTATGGAAGAAATATAATTCAACGTGCATACGGCGATTATTGTTGATTAATTAAATAAGGAGTGTGGAATGAGAAAAGGCAGCATTCTTTTAATATGCTTTCTGGTGTTGTTTTCTTTGCTGGTCCCTTTATCGGTTTTAGCAGACTCGCGGACGGCTAATCTTGAGTCCAGGATACTGGAAAGTTTTGATCCTGCCACAAGGACATCTGACTGGCTTGTTGTAGGAAGTAAATTCACAACGAAAGGATATCCGAAACAGGTTTACACAAAAGCCTGGCCTGAGGCTTTATTTGGGGCAAATCCGGATAAAAAAGATTATGAGGTTCTTGGTATCCATGTAAAATGGGACAGGAAAGGCTACAACAATATTGAGATTATACCGGTTAAGAAAGATGGAAAAGGAAATATTGTTCCAAATCCCATCCCGATACCGGGTGATGTTAAAAATCTGGATCTCTGGGTGTGGTGTTCCCGGTATGACTACTATATGGATGTCCATTTGCGGGACGCGGAAGGTATTGTTCATGTTCTCAGACTGGGAGGACTGAATAGTATCGGTTGGAAAAATTTAAGCACCGATATTCCGGGATATATTCGTCAAAGTGCCGTACATGTACCATTTCTTAAAAATCTTGAATTGGTTAAGCTGGTAATATGGACAAAACCTGAAGAAAATGTCAGTAATTATTATGTTTATATTGATCAAATAAAAGTACTGACTGATATGTTTATTACACGGTTCGATGGTGATGGTCTGGCAAACCCGAAAAATGTTCAGAAAGTATGGGAGGGCAAGTAATCGATGATACGTTTTAAAAGAATTCTGGTTGTTACGGTTATTATGCTTATGACAGGTTCATTTGTGTTTGGTCAGAGTAAAACTACGGCTACGGTGACAGAAAATAGCGGAGGCCCTAATGCTGCTGCTATTGGTGTCGATACTGCTCAGCAGAAGCTTCAGGTAGTCTCTGTGACAAAATTCGAAGATGCGGGATTTTGGACAGTGGAGATGAATCGTGATTTCGGGGTTACAACACTTCGTAAACTTCCCGGAGGACCGCTTGATAGAAAACCAATACCTGAAGAAAAAAAAGTAGGGTTAGCAGAGAATGACAAGTTTGTTCTTGGGGTAAAAATTCAGTTCTATAAAAGAGGGAATGTTAGTTTTTTCATAAGACCTGCACGTCCATTACCTATAGAAGGGATAACAAAGACTCTTTCTCTGTGGGTTGTTGGACGAAATACTCCGCATACTCTGAAGGTTCTTATCTCAGATCAATTTAATCATAAAGCAGCTATTACAATGGGCAAACTTAATTTTTCCGGCTGGAAAAAAATGACTGTGGCAATACCAACAACGATTGTTCAGCGTGATTTTCACTATTCAAATAAGCAGGGAATAAAAATTGATGGGTTTGAAGTGGTATGTGACCCGGCTGAAGATTATGGCAGTTATTTCATCTATCTTGATGATTTACGAGCTGTTACCGATCTCTTCTCGGAAGAGACACGAGATGTGGACGATATGATGGATAACTGGTAAAACTAGTGTCTATATGAAAAGACCCTCTGTAAATGAGGGTCTTTTAAATTTCGGGAGTAAAAAATGTTTATCCGTACAAGGAGTCTTTTCCTTCTTGTTTTTATTTCAATTTTAGCGGTAAATTTAAACGCGGCAACTCAGTTTACTTTAAACCTGGGTGATTATTATAGTATTGTTGAACGGCAGAACCTCCGAATTCATGAAAATGGAAAATATAAAGGGTTTTTGTACCGTGAATACCGGGCTTTTCTACACACTGGAGAGGCTGCTTCCGAAACTTCTCCCGGCCGGTACGAGGGTGAGTATTATGTTTTGGAAAACCTGAAGCGTGACGCTCTTTTTGTTGCAAAAGCTGTTGATAGCCAATACTCAGCTAAATTTTCGATAAATTCTCAGGGAGATATGCTGGTTGATAAAGGGCTTATTGTTCCAATACACCGAAATTTTCCGGCATTTTCACCAAAAGCTGTAGAACTGGGGCAGTCCTGGGATACTGAAGGAAGTGACCTTGTTTCGGATAGTAAGGGCCACCACTACCGAATCCCTTTCCTGTGTCATTATGTTTTTCGTGGGACAGGCATCTATTTAAACAGACCTGTTTCAATAATAGACGCTCAATATGCTCTTCGGTATGAACGGGGTGGCGCAGGGACTCCGAGTAAGACTTTTAAGAGTATATCGGGAAGTAGAAAAGCCGTCATTATGATCTATACTGATGACATTGGC
>CAYSXD010000294.1:0-2507 GCA_964434925.1 uncultured Spirochaetaceae bacterium | reverse complement strand
CATACAATGATTATGCTGCTGAAGTTAGAGTCCGTTTTTTTCAAAAACAAGGACTCTCAATAAACGAATTTGCAAAACTAAATATAGGCCCTGTTTTATTTAAAGAAGAAACATCTTTTTTAAAAGAAATTCATATAGGTGAAAATATTACTGTAAAAATGAAACTTGAAGGTGTCTCTAGGAGAATTGAACGTTGGCGCTTTAATCATCAAATTTTCAACGAAAAAGGAGAACTTGCTGCTGAAATTAAAGTTTACGGAGCCTGGATAGATTTAGTTAAACGTAAATTAACTGCACCACCTCAAAAATTTGTTACAATCTTTGAAAATTTATCAAAGACAAGTAATTTCAAAGAAATTGAATTAAAAAACTCAAACAATTAGTTTAGTTATTTAAAATAAGTTCCCACTCTCCTGGTGTATTAATTATAAATGAAAAAATAACATCAAATGTCATCGTTTTTAATTTATTTGAAGTAGTATAATTTAATTTACATTCAAATGGATACGTAATATTTTCATATCCAACATAATTAGGCGTTTCTATTCTATTCCCATTTGTACTATCTAATCTAATATTTGAAATACTTGTATTATAACTACCATTTTGCATAAACTTAATTTTCACCTTATTAGTTACAAAACTATCACTTTCCTGCACTTTTCTAAAAGTATAACGATCAACACCTCTATTCCATTTTACGCTATAATCTGGTATTTTAGCCTTGCCAATATATACGTTGTTTTTCCAAATACCAACCCTAATTGAATCCTTCTCATTAACTTTAAAAACTAATTTCCCTTTACCATTCATTAATCCTTTTCTAAATTGACCTTCATAATAATTACCAGAAGCAAATGTTAATACTCCTTTACCATTTGGGAGCCCTTTTTTAAAAGTACCTTTATAAGTGTTAATTCCTTTTGCAATACCTTTGCCATGAGCTAACCCTCTCTTACATTTACCCGAATAATGTTGTTGAATTCCTTTTTTTAAAACTTTACAAGTTGTTTCTTTTTGAGCAAATAATATAAAAATACCACCAAAAAGAATAAAAGTTAATAATGCAATTTTATTTTTCATACTTTCCATATTTAATTCTACTTTAAAGTTAGAAAATAAAACTTAATTATTTCACCAACAATTAACTATTCTTAGTTAAATTAATGTTAATCTATAATAATATTTATTACTTTTAAGTTTTAGTTATTAAATTTATCTTACATTTTAGTTCATATGAAATTACTTACCTCCACACTTGTCTTTATACTATTTTTTAGTACTACTCTTTTTTCACAACAAAGAGGAAATCATGGAAATTCTTCACAACAAGCAGCACAGCAGAAAATAATTCCTGAAAATATGGCCAGAATTATATTCTATGATTTTGATGAGGTGATAAAGAAATTAAAAATTAAAAAAACACCTAAAAAAAATATTGTTTCAAAAGCTATTTCAACTCATAACAATAAAATAAACGAACTAAAAACATTTAACTACGAAACATTTGACAATGTAAAATCTTTTTTAACAAAAAAAAGAAATGAAGCCAAGTTAAGCCGTGATTTTACCATTCTAAAAGAAGCTAGAATCAAAGCAAACGAAATGTTAGCTCCTATACGAACTAAAGTTATTGCGCAAAAAAATATTTTAAATGCTACGCTTAAAAAAGAGCTTTCTGAAAAACAATTTAAAAAATGGCTTAAGTATCAACAAAGTAAACTTAAAGAGTTAAAACCTAAAAATACTCAACAAAGTATACAAAGCAGTCAAAATAAACAGCAAATACAAAGAAATAGACAAGGACAAGGTATGAATAGAAGGCGTTACTAATTTATTGTATAATTATTTAACTGTCTATTCCTAAAAAAGTTTCTTTATCTGAGAAACTTTTTTTGTACAATCAGAGTTGTTAAAAAATACTCTATTTCTGAAGAGCTCTATGCGGGCAAAGAGACACCCTTCGGCAGCTCTCTGGATAAACTTCTCGCCTCTCCTTTCTTAATTTTCACTGTCTATATTCTATAAAAAAAGCTCCCCATTCCTGAAGAGCTCTGTGCGGGCGGAGAGACTCGAACTCTCACACCTTGCGGCACTAGATCCTAAGTCTAGCGTGTCTACCAATTCCACCACGCCCGCCTAATTATTGTGGGTGCAAATATACACAATACTTTAAAATTGCAAAGCAGTTATTAAATATTTTTTCATTCATAAAAATCCAAATAAAATTGCTTAATTTTGGTTAACTAAAATTAAAATTTAATGGAAAATATAAAAACATACGTTTCTCAACACAAAGATCGGTTTATTAACGAACTTATTGAATTATTAAAAATCCCTTCAATAAGTGCTGATTCAGCCTACAGCCAAGATGTTTTAAATACTGCTGATGCTGTAAAAAAAGCTCTTCTAACAGCCGGCCGCCTTTTCATCGCTTACATCGCACGGGAAACTCACTGCATTCGCCCCCGACCTCACACAAGCGCGTTGCACCGTCGCGAGCTTTT
>CAYSXD010000293.1:0-2547 GCA_964434925.1 uncultured Spirochaetaceae bacterium | reverse complement strand
CTACTTTCGATAAAGAGGGAAACGTAACGAGCATAGAAGAAAAACCGGAAAATCCTAAGTCAAACTATGCGGTTGTCGGGCTTTACTTCTATCCTAATTCTGTTGTGGATATTGCAAAGAGCATAAAACCCTCCGCCCGCGGAGAGCTGGAGATAACAACGGTTAATCAGGTCTATCTGGAAAAAGGAGACCTTAAGGTAGAGCTCATGGGGCGCGGCTACGCCTGGCTCGATACGGGAACCCACGAAAACCTGCTGGAGGCATCCCAGTTTATCCAGACAATCGAAAAACGCCAGGGTTTGAAGGTTGCATGTATAGAGGAAATTGCCTATGAGATGGGATACATAGATTCAATGCAGCTTCTGAAGCTTGCAGAGCCGTTAAAAAAGAATCAGTACGGACAGTATCTGATAAATAGAGCTAAGGAATAGGGGGAGAAGGGAAGAATTAGCCGCAGATGAACGAAAATAATGAAGATTATTTCAAAGCAACATCAGACATCTTTATAAAGTATTTATTTGGTATGGATAATGAGGAAAGTAACAGGCTTGTACTATCCTTTATAAATGCAGTGCTTCAGGATTCAGGATTTCCTGTTATAACAAAAGTTATCCAGAAGAACCCATTTAACTATAAAGAGTTTTTAAATGACAAATTATCTGTCCTTGATATAAAAGTTGAAAATGAGAATAAGAAAATATTCAATATTGAAGTACAATCATCAGGAGATCGTAACTTCCACAATCGGGCTCTTTATTACTGGTCAAAGCTATATACCTCTCAGCTAAAGAATACAGATGGTTATAAAGGATTAGTCCCTGCAATAGGGATAAATATACTAAAATTTATACTATTACCGGAATTGCCGGCTTTCCATAACTTTTTTATGATAACAGAGGGAAGAGAAAGGAAATATGTACTTACAACCGGTTGCTGAGTGGTTTTGCTCCGCAAAATTGTATCGAAGCAATGGTTGTTATATTTAAAGAAAGAAGGTAAGGATGACAAGATGTTAAATATATTAATTAAAGACGATGATGATCTAAAACTGGCACACAGGAAATATGAAACCTTTACAAGTGACAAAAAGCTAAGATGGCTTGCTATAGATCGTGAAAAAGCTGAAAGAGATAAAATCTATCATGAGAATATGTCTAAATGGAATAAAGCAGAAGTAATGGCTGAAGGACTAAAACAAGGTATAGAACAAGGTATAGAACAAGGTATAGAACAAGAGCGCCTGGAAACAACAAAGAAAATGCTTGCAGAAGGTCTCGATATAAAGATGATCAGCCATATATCAGGATTGAGTATTGCAGAAATAGAAAAACTCAAGCCTTAACTGGTATATTTATATTGGAGCTTAACCTTGTAACATTCTCCTCAATTGCAGAACGTTACCTAAAAGAGCGTGGGTGTGAACCTCTGTATGATGATAAGAAACTGAATTACTTTTTGGAAAAAATAACATTATTAAAAAATAGTGGATGGAAAAAGAAAGATCTTGTGGATCTATTCTATGATATCAGCCTTTGGACATAAAGAAACAGGTAAATACAAGCTTTTTGCGGTGTGTCTCATTTTCTACTTAGATAATACCTCTTCTCTAATATATTGATAATAGCCTGGCGAAAAAAGCCAAAAACAGACCAATTCAATAGACATCGCAAAATCCTCATAATAAACTATGAATTGACATCTCCACTGTTATTTAGGTAGATTGTAATAGGATATTTCAATATTAAAATCAGGAGGACTTGTAATGATTTTTTTGGATAGAATTGAACTAAATCCCAGAGTTTGCAATGGCAAGCCATTGATTAAAGGTACACGAATTCCTGTTTCTGTAATATTAGAACAAATAGCAGGAGGAGAATCCTGGGATATTTTGCTTGCTGGGTATCCCGAATTGGAAAAAGAAGATATTCATGCAGCCCTGCTTTATGCCAGTGCATCCATTGATCATACAGAATTAAGTTCAGTCTATGCCTGAGATTTTAAAACTGTATCTGGATCAGATGATGCGTCTGGATGTAGCAGTGGCTTTGCGTAATGAAGGATATGATGTAATACGAGCATCCGAAGTTGGACAGGCTCGGTCGGATGACTCGGAAATTTTACAGAAAGCAATTACTGAAGATCGAGTCCTTATTACTCTTGATGATCATTTTGGTGATTGGGTAATTCTTCCTCTTAGTAAACATTCAGGTGTGGTTCGTGTGAAGGTTCATCCTACAACATCCAAAGTAACTTTGGAGCTTCTTTTACCATTGTTACGTAATCATTCTTCAGACCAATTTAGGAATCATCTCGTAATACTATCATCGAAACAGGTAAAATGGATTCATACAGCTTGATTCCTTCTTAAACTACTATATCAATCTGTAAAACACATTCAGTTCATCTATTTATGAGCACCGTCAGAATTTTTAGCAGATAAAAAAAATTCTCTTTGCGAGAAATTTTCTAATGTAAGGATGTAAATATGAAACGCTTTTTCTCATATGTTGCATGGTATTTTACTTCACTTCCGCAATGAGGGCAGGT
>CAYSXD010000292.1:0-2558 GCA_964434925.1 uncultured Spirochaetaceae bacterium | reverse complement strand
TCCGGCTTTTTTCTGCAAAAAACCAAACAGCAGGCCCACCATTAAACCGGTGAAGGCGCCACCGATAAAGATCAGCATAAAACGTATAATGATATCAGTGACCGAGGCGATGTCAGTAACAGAAGCAACGGACGTGGTCGCCGTTGCCATCGATAAAAACAGACCGAATAACACGATAGCCGTGGCATCATTAAGCAGACTCTCACCTTCCAGCAGAATACTGAGCCGCTTTGATGTTTTCATCACTCGCAACTTTTCCGGAATGGCTGACGGGTCTGTCGCCGCCAGAACCGCGCCCGTAATCAGTGCCGCTATCCAGGGGAAACCTGATTTGTGATCGATGCCATAAAACAATAATGCAGCCGCGATCAAACAGGTGAGTGACATCGCAATAATCGCAAGCGACAGGATGACAACAAGGTTTTTTTTCAGCTGCTGTTTATCGATGCTCAGTGCCGCTTCAAAAACCAGCACCGGTATAAACACATAAAATATTATCGACTGAAAGTTATCAGAACGAATACCGGTGTCGATACCAGCATAAACGATGACTTCAGAAGTAACAAAACCCAGCAGCACCAGAATGCTGGCAAAAGGCATACGCAGGAAACGTGAGATTGGCTGCGCGATGAGAGATAACGCCAGTATCAACACCAGCGCATAGATGATGTGCTCAGCAGTCATGCCATTGAGACCGGCTCATCAATGATTAATTCACTTGCTGCCAGCTTGCCCAGTCTGAGTTGTTTTCGGCCACGTGGAACAACGCAGCGATAACGTGACGATCATAACGACTGTCTGCTTCGGAGATCAGAATATTCAGCACTTCGCTGATCGGCTTGCCTTCACGATAAGCCCGCGAACTGGTCATCGCAACAAACGCATTGGCCACCGATAGAATTCTGGATTCCTGAAAAATCGCATCACCCGACATACCTTGCGGATAACCGCTGCCAGCGAGGCATTCATTTTTCTGTTGCACAAAATCGATCACCGGGCCATCGAAGTCGAGATCTTTTAATATCTCCACGCTGTAATTAATGTTCTTGCGCAACATCGATTCCTGTTCTTCATTTAACGGCTCAACGTTGGTTAATACTTCAGCCGGAATATATAACTTACCGATATTCGCCAGCAGAGCCGCCATCGCCAGTGAGTCGATTCGTTCTTTCGGCAGCGACATGGCACGTGCGATAGCAACTGCAACTTCGCGTGTGCGTTCGGAATGGTGCGCGCAATGCGGGTCGTGTTTATCGATCAGCTGCGCCAGCGTCGAGATGATGCCCTGCATCAAACGGTTGTGCCGACCCTGCGCATCTTTCAGTTTTGTGATGTCGTGCATGACAAACAGGTAGGACTGTTTGTAGTCAGGATGATTGAGCGGCACCACGGACACGTGGTAGTCGTGACGTTTATCTCCAAGCTCCAGCCGCATTTCGATGTTACGTACTTTTTCATTGCTGTCATGCGGTTTGATCGCCAGCAACTGGCTGGTGATATCATTATTAAAAATGTGATTCAGCGCTTTGCCGCGAATGTCGGTATTATCGATGGAAAAAGCTTTTGCCAGTGCATCATTAATAAACACCAGTTTGTTTTTATGGTCGAGCAAAAAGATATGATCGTTGATGCTGTCGCCGATAGCATTCAGTAACTCGGCACGTGCTTTCAGGCGCTGCGTCGCGCGTTGCAAATGCAGGCTGGTGGCATGTCGCCAGATCGCGATGAAACTGATGGTGATGATAAACACCGCCAGTAAAAAGATGGTCAGGATAAAACGCTGATGCGCATTTGATTCTGCCAGCGCTTCATCAACATCAATTTTTTGCACCAGCAGCATCGCTGTGCCCCTCACCAGTCTGGCGGTTGCCAGAACATCGACATTCCGATAATCCGGCAGCATCGCAAAACCGCCGATGGTTTTTGCCACAAAAGCCTCGGCACTGATTTTCTCTTCAGATGTCCTCGCCTGCTTATGAAAAACTTTAAACCCATCTCGCAAGGGGCTTAAATAATTAACACTGTTTTCATCCAGCGATACCAGCAAGGTCTCTTCAGAATTTGTAGTCACCCAGTCTTTGAGCAGCAGTTTATATAAATTATTTTCGGGGTTGATAACAGCAACAACCGCCGCCCGATAATCATCCGCACTCATGGGCTGCACCGAGCTGACCGGTACAACAATCAGCAGCCGCGGCAGGCGAGCACCATCAACGTCTACGCCGGCATCATAAATATTCGAGATATACATCGCGCCGTTTTTCATCGCACGGTCATACGCCTGACGCACGACTTTATCTTTCAGCGGAAAATAGCGCGTCGATAACAGAACGTCATCGGCATCAATGACAGCGATGCCATCTTTGATGCTGTTTTGCTGGTTGCTGCTTATGTTTGTTATCGCGGTAAACACACCAGCGCGATCAGCGGTCGCATTGATCAGGTTTTTCAGATGATGCAGCTGGCCACGACTGGTTTCATCGTTCGCGGCTTTTGCTGATGTGACCTGGCTGACATAAACGTGCAGCAGAGGATGACCGGCCCGCTCTTCGACAAAA
>CAYSXD010000291.1:0-2568 GCA_964434925.1 uncultured Spirochaetaceae bacterium | reverse complement strand
ACAAACGGTTCAGATTGTGGTTCGTGCCTCACACAATCTAACCTTATTCGTTGGCCAATCTCTATTGTTTTTTTGGGGTAAGCAAGTTATATACTAACGTATGGAAAACTATTATACAACGATAGAGGCTGCTGCTTTTTTGGAAGTAACTCCCGCCCGCATACGCCAGCTTATACTTGAGAAAAGAATAAAATCTCAAAAGCTGGGGCGTGACCATATTATTCCCAAAGCCGAGCTTGTTGATTATAAAAAGCAGGGCAAAAAGAAGCCAGGCCGCCCTCCCAAAAAATAACTTGCGTATGCGTTAGCAATTTGCTATTATAACCTCATGCAAACCCAAAGATCACATACCGCTTCCACGGTTAGTTCTTTCCGTGAACCCACTCAGGAAAACCCCATCTTAGTTTTGAGGGGCGATACCCGTGAGATGATTAAGGCCATACCAGACAATACTTTTCAGTGTGCGGTCACATCCCCCCCATATTGGGGCGTGAGAGACTATGGGTTTGCAAACCAGATTGGGGCTGAGCCAAATCTAAATGATTATATTACCGAGCTTGTTTCAATTTTTTCCGAACTTAGGAGAATTTTGAAGCCTAATGGCACTTTTTGGCTAAATATCGGTAATACATATACCTCTGGCGGTAGAAAATGGAGACAAAAGGACTCAAAGAATAAAGGTCGAGCTATGTCCTACAGGCCACCAACACCAGAAGGACTAAAAAAGAAAGACCTGATCGGTGTAGCTTGGATGCTTGCAATGGCGTGTCAGTTAGATGGTTGGTATCTTAGAAATGACGTCATCTGGTACAAGCCTAATTGCCAACCTGAAAGCGTAAAAGATAGATTAACCGTCTCCCATGAATATTTATTTTTATTCACAAAGTCAGAAAGATACTATTTTAACCAAGAAGCGATTAAAGAACCCACAAAAAATGGCAATGGGAAAAAGAACAAACGAACTGTTTGGGCAATAAATACCGAGCCTTGCCCAGAGGCACATTTTGCCGTTTTCCCAAGGGCTCTTGTGAGGCCATGCTTGTTGGCTGGAAGTAAAGTAGATGATCTTGTTTTTGACCCATTTTATGGTGCCGGTACAGTTGGCATTGTTTCCAAAGAGCTAGGTAGAAGATGCGTTGGGATCGAAATAAATGATGATTACATAAACATTGCACAAAAAAGAACTTCTGTAATTCAGAAAAATCTTTTTACTGCGGTACCTCGAACTCCCAAGTAGCATGAACCACACAGTATTTTTTTAATAAATTTTTCACCTGCAATTTTCTCTCGCCACCCCCATCGAAATAGAGCTGGAAGATTTCTTCTCCGTCTTCGTTGCGAACATAACAATAACCAGGTTTTGGAAATTGCTTGCTTTGCTGTTTCATTTCAAGCTCTCCATTAACGGCTGTCAGTAATAGCTCCTTTGAAATTTCCACCAATTCGTATTTCCATTTTGGAGCTTTTTCTAGTGCCCTTAACGATAAAATTCGGTCATAGCTTTCCATATGCTCGATGAACATATTTCTCAATTCAACAAGATCGCGTGGATCGTCTCCCCAATCGCCTTTTCCCAACTCCATAAACTTGCTAATCCATATTTTTTCTTTTTTGATGTTTTTATCAGCCTGCGTTTTGAGAGAAACAGGAATGCCGTTTATAGATATATCGTGCCCACGATTCCCTTTATTCGCGAGCTGAGCAATTTTCTTTTTCATGTTCAGTGTTTGCTCAAGGACATATTCAAATTTATCTTTTGAAAATGGCTCTACAGAAAAACTGTGATGGATACGCAAGGCGTCCCCAAAATTCTCAAGAGAATATTTATCAAACAGATCAGATTGACGAATTTCAAATTTTGAATAGCAATCAAAAACCTTCAGCACCCTGTTCAGCCAATATAGTTGACCATCAGTTAATGACGGAATTTTTTTAATTATCAATTCAATTTTTTTCTTAGTTTCTTCGTTCATAATTCCCTATTTGGTATTTGGTTTGGCTGGCCAACGTTTGAGATCACTTGCCCGCCAGCCAGTTTAGCAATTAGTTTGGCAGAATGTAACAGCTTGAATATACACAAAATTCGGATACGAGTTGCGGGTCAAGTGAATTGACTGGTTGGGCTAGTTGCACCTAGGATTAAATTGGTAACTGATTCCTAATTGTTTTGTTTTTTAGTTTTAATGGTGTGATCTTTATAGCAAACCACATAAACAGGTATGAATACCCAGCAAACACTAAAGACAAAACATAAAAACCACCAAAAATCATGATTGTCGATGCTAGAAGTAAAATACCAGAACAAACATAATAAGTTGAATAAAAATAACTTATTGTACTTTCAAATACAATTTTAGTAAGATTTTTTATTTGCTTGTTGTTCGTTAAAAATGTCCTATGGGTAATAATATACGAGACATATGAAACAAATCCTAGCAGTAGCGAGTAAATTAGTATTTCATCACTAATAACTAATGTCTTCAACTTTTCAGCAAATACTTTTGAAAAAATTGTATCAGTTTGATCTATACTATTTAATAAAACAAAAAATAGCACCATACCAAACAT
>CAYSXD010000290.1:0-2575 GCA_964434925.1 uncultured Spirochaetaceae bacterium | reverse complement strand
TATACAGGGCGAAGGTGACAATCATTCCGGTAATAAGCC
This sequence comes from uncultured Spirochaetaceae bacterium, assembly GCA_964434925.1. Lineage (GTDB taxonomy): Bacteria > Spirochaetota > Spirochaetia > B11-G9 > B11-G9 > S145-15. The sequence continues at coordinate 2,536 of CAYSXD010000290.1, read as the reverse complement.
GGAAGATTTTTACGAATAGTGTTCCCCGTGTACTAAATCTGATGTAGCGTGTTTCCAGACTAAACCCAATAAGGCCGGTTGTATAAACAGCCGCAAGAGCCGCGTATGAATTATATGCTTTTGGATTGGTAATTGAAATTTTGAAAAAAAGAAGAAGCCCTGTAAGAAGTATAAGTGCAAAAATTACTTTCATTGGTAGGGCGAGATTATTGGCAATATGTTCTGCTATACGTTCTATTACCGGGTATAGGAAAAGCACAATTACTCCAAGGATAGCTCCTGCAACAACGTCCTGAGGGAAGTGCATACCGTGAATAAGCCGGCTTAATCCGGTAAGAACCATAAGCAGTACCATAAGAACGGTGAATAAATTATTTTTAACTTCCCGGGCAAAAAATCCGAAGAGAATGACGCCTCCCTGTGTATGCCCCGATGGGATTCCATAGGAATTAAGCGCGGGCAGAACCGGGATAACAGCGGGTTTACCGGGAACAGTGACCTGGTAGGGGCGGGGTCTTGCCCAGAATGCTTTAAACCATATATTTATCAGCGACGAAACGACAATTATCTTTATTAGCCTTTTCCCGATATCTTTGTGGATGCACCAGTAGATAAGTGGAAGCAGTATGAGAAGTGATACCTCTCCAACAAGATAGTTAAAAGGAAGAAAAATAGCTGAAATAAAATCCGTACGCCAACTCTGAAACCAGAGCACTATATTATATCCAATTCCGGTTTCAAGTGCATGTAAAAACATTGGTTTCTCCTGGTTAAGAATAATACGTGAAAACCTTTTAATAATCCAGTGCGTTTTCTTTATGCAAACCGGTTGTTTATATTAAATTTTGCTATATACTAAGGATATTGCTTTTTATGTCAGGGGAGGATTAATGTAATGGGATTACTCAATAAGTTAAAAGGTGAGTTTATTGACATCATTGGGTGGACCGAAGATGATGCGGATACTATTGCCTATCGATTTGAGCGGTATGGGAACGAAATAAAGAATGGCGCTAAACTGACAGTCAGAGAGGGACAAAGTGCCGTGTTTATAAATGAAGGACAGATCGCGGATGTTTTTGAACCGGGGATGTATGAACTTACCACAGAGAATCTCCCTTTACTCTCAACTTTAAAGGGATGGAAATACGGTTTCCACAGTCCATTTAAAGCTGAGGTTGTTTTTATAAGTACCCGGGAAATTACAGGTTTTGGGTGGGGAACGCCCGGCCCTTTCAGAATGCGTGATCCTGAATTCGGTATTTTGGAAATGACGGCACGGGGTCATTTTTCATTCCATGTAATGGCACCTGAAAAATTTATCCGGAAAGTTGTTGGTACTGAGGGTGATTTTACAAAAGAGGAAATTGAAGACCGTCTGAGAAAGAAATTTGTTACCGAGGCAATTTCCGGAATAGCGGAAATGAATAAGTCTTTTTACGATATGGCCCAGCATTATGATGAAATAAGTGAAATGCTTAAAGAGAGGGTTGATCCCACGTTTCTTGAACGGTACGGTATAGGGCTGGATGATACCTCAGTTCAGAGTATTGATCTGACAGAACGCTCCGCTGAAAAGGTGGAAAAGCGAGACGATATATTTTTTGCCTCGGATCGAATGGGAATGTATGAACGAAAAGCACGGGCAGATGCAATGCTTGGTCTGGCTAATAATGAAGGTGCCGGCGGAGGCATGGCAGCAGGCGGTATGGGCCTTGGTATGGGAATGGCTATGGCAGGACAGATGGGTGCCGCCACAGGGCAGACTCAACCTCCGGCAGGGCAGGCTCCTCCACCACCGCCAGCAGGGTATTTTTTCTATGTAAATGGTCAGCAGATGGGGCCTTTCGGTATGTCTCAAATTCAGCAGATGGTTGCAGAAGGCCGGTTTACCGGCCAGACAATGGTATGGAAGCAGGGTATGGCCGGATGGACGGCACTTCAAACGGTACCGGAGCTGGCAGGACTTCTCAAAGCCGGAGGGGCTCCCCCTCCACCACCACCTCCAACGTAAAACAGTTGATTCCAATGAGGTTTATTTTTAAAATACATTATGGGATTAACCACCTGTTCACAGGTGCTGGGTAAAGGAGTATTACTTGGAGAAAATAAAGCTTACATGTAAGAACTGCGGAGGAGATCTGGAATTTAATCCGGGTACACAAAGTCTAAAATGTCCCTTCTGCGGGACAGTAAATGAAAATCCTGATACAGCTCCCGACATTCACGAGGAACTGGATTTTCAAGAAGCACTTAAGAAATTCCGTAACGCGGAAGACACGATTGAAATCCAGATTGTAAAATGTCCGGCCTGCGGAGCGGAAGTAACGCTGGAAGAAAATGCAACAACAGCGAAATGTGATTTCTGCGGTACGAACATTGTTGCCGGCGGGAAGAGTCATAAAGTTATGATACCACAGTATCTTCTTCCTTTTGCCATTACGAAGGAGAAATCCAAAAAAACATTCAGGCAGTGGATTGTAAAACGAAAGTTTGCGCCGAATGAGCTGAAGAAACAGGCAAGACTTTCAGAACC
>CAYSXD010000289.1:0-2586 GCA_964434925.1 uncultured Spirochaetaceae bacterium | reverse complement strand
ACAAGACAGGTGAGATATTCAGTGAACTGAAAAACAGAATACAGAGCGGTTACAATCTGCGGGAAGTTGCAAACCTGATTGATGAACTGCGGTTTAGAACCCACGCGGAAAAACACGAAATGAACCATCTTTACGAGGACAAAATTAAAAACACGGGTAACGCGGAGCGTAACTGCGGAAAGTATTACACACCACCGCCCGCTCATAAAAACCATTGTGAAAGTGGTTGCACCGAAAATTGGTGAAACCATATACGACGGTGCCGCGGGAAGTGCGGGATTTCTGGTGGAAGCATTCAGCTATCTGACTTCGACAAGCTCATCCACAAAAGGTGGATTATCTACAAGTGAAGTGGAAACATTACAGAAAAAGACCTTCTACGGCAAAGAGAAGAAATCTCTTGCCTACATTATCGGTATTATGAATATGATTTTGCACGGTATAGAAGCCCCTAATATCATCCATACCAACACACTTGCAGAAAACCTGGCAGACATACAGGAAAAAGACCGCTTCAATGTTATTCTGGCAAATCCTCCCTTCGGAAGAAAAGAGCAATGAGTGGAATGAGAAGTCAAAAGTTACATAGGGACAAATTGTCCCCAGCTAGTATAAAATATAACAGTGCGATCACTTTTGCTGTTTTTGAATAATCAAAAATGAATTAATATGGAAAAAGTAAAATGAGGATTTCTGTACACACGGTCAAACAGCAGTGAATCTTTCTCATGGAGAGGAAGTTTAACAGCAGGATATCCCACTGCAATTATTGATTCAACCGAATATTTCTCTGGAATTTCGAGGATTTTTTTTACGTAGCTTTCCGATGAATATCCCGGTTCTTTTTCCCTGTTCCTTATCTGAATCCAGCAGGCTCCCAGCCCAAGAGACTCTGCCACAAGAAGACATAACGTAGAAGCTATGGAAGTATCTTCTACCCATGTATCACTTTCTTCAGGCTTTCCAAGAACAACAACAGCAAGCGGGACTTCTTTTAAAAATGCTGAACCATGTGCTTTGGATTCTGACAACCTGGAAATTGTATGCTCATTATCAACAATAACAAATTCCCATGGACGATTTCCCCGTCAGGAAGGAGAAAGAAGCAGTCCCTGAATGATTCTGTCTACCAGCCCACTATCAACTTTCTTCGATAAAAACTTTCTGATACTTCTTCGTTTATATAAAAGATCCAGCATCATTCGTCACACCTCAACTTCCGCAGCTGTTAGCACATTTCCTGCCGGATCAAGGAATTTGAACATCCGCATTCCGTGCTCGGGAAATTCACGTACCGGCCCCTGAAAGGGAACGAGTTTTGTTTCAAGATTTTTCCGAAATAGTTCAAGATTATTAATACTAAGCGTAAGGTATTCATTAACGGGATGTTTCCCCTCTCCTGCCCAGCGGTTCAGAGCCAGAAAAGCATTCCGTGTACCAGGAATAGAGAGTTCAATCCATCCCTCTGATTCAAAAACAACATTGAATCCTAGTACATCCGTATAGAACGCTTTTGTTTTTTCCGTATCGGTAACCCATACAAACGTAACAATATTATTATACTGTTGCTTCATCCCGAAACTCCTTTTTAAACATAATTCCGGCAGTCGGACAAACTGCTACACACTCACCGCACCCATCACAGGCAGTGTCCACAAGTGAACGTCCGAATGGTACCGTCATCCGGGTGGTAAATCCCCTGCCTACAAAACTCAGAACACTCAGTCCTTTTATCTCCGCGCATGCCCGCACACATGCACCGCAGTTTATACACTTGTTTATTTCCATCTTAATTTTTTCATGGCTGTAATCAACCTGATACTTTCGTACTTCGCCGCCAAAATAAAGCTGATCTGCATTATACCGGGTGGCATAAGTTCTCAGCTTACAGTTATCCACCGCATCACATCCGCATTCGAGACAACGGGCAGCTTCCTTCCTTGCTTCCTCTCTGGAAAAACCGGTTTCTATTTCCTTAAAAGTTGTTGTACGTTCACTTGCCTCTATAACGGGCATAGCTACTTTCGCCGTCTTCTCATAACCGGTAAAAATATCCTCACTGACACCTTCAAGAGCGCCCATGGTGGAATTAAAGAGAACAGGTTCTCCCGTTACTTCCTGCCCCGAAAGATACTGGTGCACCGAATAGGCTGTTCTTCTTCCGTTACCGGCAGCTCTTACCGCGATATCCGCACCTGTCTGGCAATCTCCGCAGGCAAAAATGCCGGTTCTGTCTGTCATGAAGGTTTTCGGATCGGTCTGAACAGTTCCCCACCGGGTCAATCCAACTCCGGTATCAATAATACCGTCCGAAACAACTTTCTGACCAATCGCACTGATAACGGCAGTCGCAAGTATTTCAAACTCCGACCCCTCTATAGGGACGGGGCGTCTCCTTCCGCTGGCATCCGGTTCACCAAGTTCCATTTGCACACAGGAAAGCAGTACACTACTTCCGCTCTGAGCTACTTTTACCGGTGCTGCCAGAAACCGGATCACGACTCCCTCTTCCAGAGCCTCATCAATTTCAAAACTACTTGCCGGCATTTCGTTTCGTGTCCTGCGGTAAAGAATTGTCGCTTTCGC
>CAYSXD010000288.1:0-2587 GCA_964434925.1 uncultured Spirochaetaceae bacterium | reverse complement strand
TGACAGTTCTTTAAGATCTCCTTCATATTTACCCTGTAAAATCCCTATTGCTTCCTTTACCTCCAACGCGTTTCCGACAGCATTCCCCAGTGGCTGATTCATATCTGTAATAAATGCATGGGTCTCTTTGCCTGAAAGTTTCCCAATATCCACCATAGCTCTTCCCAGAGCAATCGCATCGTCCACCGTCTTCATAAAGGCACCGCTACCTGTTTTGACATCCAGAACAATCTTGTCACTTCCCGCGGCAATCTTTTTGCTCATAATACTCCCGGCAATGAGTGAAAGGTTATCCACCGTTCCGGTAACATCCCTCAGGGCATACAATTTCTTGTCTGCCGGTACAAGATTCCCCGTCTGCCCGATAATTGAAACTCCGCACTTTTTAACAATCTCTGCAAATAAGTCCATAGGCTGGGAAACAGAGAAGCCGGGAATGGATTCAAGTTTATCCAGAGTTCCTCCGGTATGTCCAAGCCCCCTGCCAGACATCTTTGCGACCATTCCCCCGGCAGCTGCAACAAGAGGGCCTACAATAAGCGTTGTAGTATCCGCCACACCTCCGGTACTGTGCTTATCCACCTTTATCCCGGGAATCATGGAGAGATCAATTCTGTCGCCGGAATTAACCATTGACATGGTAAGATTCGTAGTCTCCTCTTTATCCATACCGTTAAACCATATTGCCATTAAAAGAGCAGAAATCTGATAATCGGGTATTTCTCCGGCTACATAGCCGTCGATAAAGAAATCAATTTCTTTTCCGGAAAGTTTACTCCCATATTTTTTCTTTTGTATAATATCAATTATGTGCATTGTTATACTCCTGTCATTTCACATATTACCATATCCGGGTGAATTCCACCAGTAAACGGTACTTTTTTTATACCAATCCAGGTAAAGTATCTGTTGCAAAAACTCCAAAAACTCGTATAATGATGATACGGTTAAAGAGGGAGACCTGCTATGCTTTATTATGATCTACAAAAGGAAGAAGATATACCCGCTGTTTTACAGATATTAAAAGTAAAATTCAGAAATCTAGCTCAGATTACCCTGACAAATACGTACGAAACGACAATGAAACAGACAAAAGTGCTTACAGTTTTTCAAAATCTTAATCCTGTAATGAAAATTGAGGGAGGAGAATTTCTCCTGGAGAGGTTCCGAACTGCACTGGAGAAGGAAGAACAGAACTACCATACAGGCACCGTAAAAAGAACGTGAAAAGTAATGAAAATTTTTCTATACAAACCTAAATTACCTGTTATACTGCTTGTCAAACTATCATACAGCATAAAGGTTATTAATTTATGATCTCTCAACATTATATAATGGAAAGCAAAGAAGAAGTCAGCAGGCTGGAGCGTAAAACCGATTTCAAAAGGCTGGAAGAACAGGCCTTCTGGGCTGGATTAAGGGAAGGAATGAGAGTTCTGGATGTTGGATGCGGTTCCGGCATTACTTCATCGTATCTTTCTAAGATAACAGGCAAAACAGGACAGGTAACGGGAATCGACGGCTCAAAAGAAAGAATTGCCCACGCGGAAACAGTATACGGGAATCAAAATATACATTTTTTGCAGAAAAATATTTACACAAACCTTTCCGCACTGGGAACTTTTGATTTCATCTGGGTACGGTTTTTCCTTGAATACCAACGGTCAAAGAGCTTCGGGATTGTTAAAAAACTATACTCTCTCCTGAACCCGGGGGGGATTCTCTGCCTTGTAGACCTTGATTACAATACACTGACTCACTATGAACTGCCGGAAAAACTTGAAAAGGCAATTCACGGATTAATGAAAATTCTTCAGGAAAAAAACGATTTTGATCCGTACGCGGGACGAAAACTCTATTCATACCTTTATGACCTGGATCTGCGTAAAATAAACGTTACCATGCGGCCGCACCACCTTATTTATGGAGAGCTGACGGGAACAGATGCCTTTAATTGGTCCAAAAAAATTACCGTTGCGGCAAAAAATTCAGGATACCCCTTTTCTGAATATACTGACGGGTGGAATGGTTTTTATGAAGAATTTCAGACTTTTTTTAAGGATCCCCGTAGATTCACCTATACCCCCCTTATTGCATGCAGGGGAGAAGTTCCCGGCTAAGTACAGTACTATACTGTTCTTTGTCAATCAGCTGCTTTATTAATGTTTTAGTTTCGTAATTACGCAGAGATAATTCCTTCCAGATTTGAACTGTATGTTTCTTCAATATAGGGAATAAATACTTTCACAACTTTTTTGTCCAGATGGTGACCGCTTGCTTTCCGAAGCTCGGAAATTGCCTTTTGTATTACCAATGGATCCCGGTAATGACGTTTGGCAGTAAGTGCTTCAAAATAGTCAGCAACGGCAATAATACGGGAGCCAAGAGGAATTTCATCTCCTTTAAGTCTTCCGGGATAACCACTGCCATCCATTTTCTCATGATGTGCTCCGGCTATAAGCGGTACATCCTTATAAATTCCTTCAAAATTCATCTGTTCCAGAATTTCTCTCGTTTTAACCGCATGACTTTGAATTGATATGTATTCATCGCTGGAAAGAGGGCCTTCTTTTTTTAATATGGAATC
>CAYSXD010000287.1:0-2609 GCA_964434925.1 uncultured Spirochaetaceae bacterium | reverse complement strand
AGTAAAATCAACCAATGGTGATACGCACCTGGGCGGAGATAACTTTGATCAGAAAGTTATAGACTGGCTGGTGGATAATTTCAAAAAAGATTATGGAATTGATTTAACTCAGGATAGAATGGCACTTCAGAGGCTGAAAGAAGCTGCGGAAAAAGCAAAAATTGAACTTTCCAGTACACAGACGACGGAGATTAATCTCCCCTTTATTACTGCTGATGCATCAGGTCCAAAACATCTTCAGTATTCGCTTTCCAGAGCGAAGTTTGAACAGATGGTCAGTGATCTTATTGCGGCAACAAAAGAACCCTGCCACAAGGCATTAAAAGATGCGGGGCTGGCAGCTTCTGATATTGACGAAGTTGTTCTGGTTGGAGGTTCAACACGTATTCCGGCTGTACAGGAAGCGGTAAAAGAAATTTTTGGCAAGGAACCCCACAAGGGGGTTAATCCCGATGAAGTTGTTGCAATGGGTGCAGCTATTCAGGGTGGAATCCTTGGTGGTGATGTAAAAGATGTTCTGCTCCTTGATGTAACACCACTTTCACTGGGTATTGAAACTCTCGGAGGAGTATTTACCAGGCTTATAGAACGGAATACGACTATACCAACACGGAAGAGTCAGATATTTTCTACTGCGGCCGACAGCCAGACAGCCGTTTCGGTACATGTTCTTCAGGGTGAACGGGAAATGGCCACACAAAACAGGACTCTCGGGCGATTTGACCTTGTCGGGATACCGTCTGCTCCCCGGGGTGTACCGCAGATTGAGGTGACCTTTGATATAGATGCGAATGGTATTGTTCATGTTTCTGCCAAAGATCTTGGCACAGGCAAAGAACAGAAAATACGAATTGAATCATCATCCGGGCTGTCAGAGAACGAAATAGAAAAGATGGTTAAAGAAGCTGAACTTCACGCAGAGGAAGATAAGAAAGAAAAAGAGAAAGTAGAAGTGGTGAATGAGGCTGATACTCTGATCTATTCCACAGAGAAGTCGATAAAAGAACTTGGTGAAAAACTATCAGCTGAAGAAAAGCAGAAAGTTGAGGATGCTGTTGCTGACCTTAAAAAGGCGATGGAATCCGGAGTTGTTGCTGATATCAGGACTAAAACAGAAGCTCTTACGAAGGTATCTCATAAGCTGGCTGAAGAAATCTATAAAAATACCGGTGAAACCCAGGGGACCGGTGCTGCCGGCCCGGGGCCACAAAACGAAGGTGAAACAGCGGATACTTCCACATCCGGTGAGGTAAAGAACGGTAGCGTTGAAGATGTCGATTACGAAGTTGTCGATGATGAAGATTCCAATAGCTAAATAAGGAAATTCAATTGGCAAAACGTGATTATTATGAAGTCCTGGGTGTTTCGAAAGGAGCATCCAGGGATGAAATAAAAAAAGCTTATCGTAAACTGGCGATACAATACCATCCTGATAAAAATCAGGGCAGCCGGGAAGCTGAAGAAAAATTCAAAGAAGCGACTGAATCCTACGAAGTTCTCAGTGATGAAAAAAAGAAGCAGGCTTATGATCAATTTGGTTTCGCAGGGGTTGAAGGTATGGGAGGGGCAGGCGGTGCCCATGATTATTCTTCAGTATACAGGGATTTTGAAGATATTTTTGGCGATTTTGGAGGAGTCTTTGACTCCTTTTTCGGTGGAGGAAGAAGACGCAGTGGAGGAACCCGTTCGGGGAATAGAGGTTCGGATCTGCGCTATAATCTGACTATACCATTCAAAGATATTGTATTCGGTACAAAAGTACAGATTAGTTATACCCGTCATGTTGCCTGCTCAACCTGTAAAGGCAGCGGGGCTGAATCAGGAGGAGGGAGGAAAGTCTGCCCAACCTGTGGCGGAAGCGGTCAGGTTAGACGAAGTTCCGGTTTTTTTTCCATTGCCTCACCGTGTCCCACATGCAGTGGCGAAGGGTTTGTTATAGATAACCCCTGCAAGGTATGTCATGGAACAGGACTTATACAGAAAATACAGAAAATAAAAGTTACCATACCCCCGGGCATTGAATCCGGGAAAAGGATAAATATTCCATCACAGGGAGATGCAGGCACTAATGGCGGCTCTGCCGGTGATTTATATGTATATATCAATGTTGAAGCACATAGATACTTCGAGAGGGATGGTTCGGATCTCTATTGTGTTATTCCTATATCATTTACGCAGGCTGCTCTTGGTTCGGAAATCCAGGTAGAAACAATTCAGGGGAAAAGGGTAAAACTTAAAATTCCAGCCGGTACGCAGAACGGGAAAATTCTTCGTCTTAGGAATGAAGGAATTCCACATCTCCATAACGCAAATAAACGGGGGGATATGTATATCCGACTTCGTGTTGATATACCTAAGAAGCTTTCTTCAAAAGCAAAAGCTATCTTAAAAGAGTACGTTGAGATTGAAGGAAATTTAACCAGTCCCGATCCTATCCCACTTGCAGAACTCAGATAGTGTGAAGCTACCCGGAGGATGAAAACCTCCGGTGGTTATTTTTTCTTTTCCTTTTCCTGCAAAATCCCGATACTCAGATTATGGCGTTTTTATTCTAAAACGAACGAGTGAAGCGGACCAACTTGTTGGTACTGTTTTCGAGAGAGTGCAGA
>CAYSXD010000286.1:0-2620 GCA_964434925.1 uncultured Spirochaetaceae bacterium | reverse complement strand
TGTAACTCTTTCTTTTAAAACTTTCCCATTATAAGTATCACCTTTTTCAATTCTTAAAAGTCGTTGAAGCTGAGTATCAGTGTATTTTGTATTTCCTAAAAATTGAATATTTCCAAAAATATATTTTTTCCCTTCTTCTACTTTGATATTTAAGTTTAACGTATTATCATCATTCCAAGTTATTGAATGACTAACAACTCTAGCATCTCTATGTCCTTTTTCACTGTACATAGTAATTAAATTTTCTAGGTCTTCTTTAAAATCGGCTTCAATAAATTTAGATTTTTTCCAAAATCTGCCCAGCATCTCCTTTTTAGTATTTTTTAGGGTTTTTCTAAGTTTCTTTGTGCTAAAATCCTTGTTGCCTTCAAAAGTAATATTTTTTATTTTTACTTTTTCACCTTTATCAATATGAACTAACATATTAACTGTATTAACACTTGAGGTATCGAGTCTTGTATTTATGGTAACTTTTGTTTTTAAGAATCCTTTTTCTTGAAACTTCTTTTTAAAATAGTTTTTTGTAGTAACAATTAGGTTATCTGTAACCATTGCTCCTTTTTTAAGTTCAGCATCTTTTTGTAAATCGGAAGCTTTATTTTTTTTAATACCTTGAATAGTTACGTTGTTTAGTTGTGGTAATTCCTGAACTTCAAATTCTAAATAAGCAATATCACCATCAATTTTGGAGATGTAAACTTCTACATTGCTAAATTGCTTGGTTTCATACAGTTTTTTGATGGCACTTGTTAATTTATCTCCAGGGAGCTTAATTTGTTGACCTACTTTTAAACCTGTAAAAACTTTGACTGTTTCTTCTTCAAATTTTTGAAGTCCTTTAACCGTAATTCCACCAAGTTCATAAGAACTATCTTTTTTGAAAGTCGTATTTTTTATTACTGGAGGAATGCTATCATTAACTATGGAATCATTTTTTATTTGAATCTCTTTTAAAACATCTTTTTTTGGCTCTTGTGCTGTTACAGAAGTTATTGCTAAAAAAAATGTAAAAAGTAAAAGGGCTATGTTAAATTTATTCATTGAGTTTTTCAATTTGTTCACTAGTTTTTCCAAAACGTCGTTCTCTATTCTGATATTCTAAAATTGCATTAAATAGGTTTTCTTTTCTAAAATCTGGCCAAAGTGTATTTGTAAAATACAATTCAGCATATGCTATTTGCCACAATAAAAAATTGCTGATTCTTTTTTCGCCACTTGTTCTAATCAGAAAATCAACATCCGGCAAAGAAAACGTATATAAATGATTATTTATAATTTTTTCATCAATTTCTTTAATGTCAAGTTGTTTATTAACAACTTTTTTTGATATTTTTTTGATAACATTAACAATTTCTTCTCTAGAGCCGTAGCTTAAAGCTAATGTTAGTGTTAGTCTATTATTATTTTTTGTTTTTTCAATAACATCTGCAAGTTCTTTTTGTGCTCTTTCAGGTAAGTTATAAATGGTACCAATGGTGTTTAGTTTTATATTATTTTCTTGCAGTGTTTTTAGTTCTTTTTTTAATGATGAAACTAATAAAGCCATTAATGTTTTAACTTCTAACTTGGGTCTATTCCAATTTTCAGTTGAAAAAGCGTACAAAGTTAAATAATTAACTCCAATTTCAGCACAACCTTCAATAATTTCCTTTACAGAGGTAACACCATTTTTATGACCAAAAACGCGTGGTTTTCCTTTTCGTTTTGCCCAACGTCCATTACCATCCATAATTATTGCAATATGGTTTGGAAGTGAACTTTTCAATATGTCAGCTTTTAAATCTTTCATTAAAACGGACTTGAATAACAGGCTGGTCTTCCAAAAGTGTAAACTAAAGATATACCGCTTAGAATATACCAGTCGTTACTATTTGGGTTTCCAAAAGTTAAAGGTTTTATATTATTGTTATTATAATCAATATCATCTACAAAAGTATACCTGGCTCTTAATTCAAAAGCAATGGCAAAATCTTGAAATAATTTTGTTTTATAACCAATACCAAAAGGTATTGCAAATGATGTTTTTGAGCCATATTGGTATTGTAATGGAGCTGTTTCTTCCACTACAACATTATAATTAAAGGCCGCAAATTCAAGTAGTAAATAAGGTGTATATGTATATTTGTAATCGTCTAAGTTATAATTAAAATAATTAAACTCAATTCCTACTGCCAATTCTTTTATGCTATTTTTAAATCCAATACCCCTAAAATAACGTTCTCTGTTTGTTGCATTTTTATCATCAGACATTATTGCTGCATAAGTAAATGTTCCTCTAAGAGAAATTCGTGGGTTCATATTCCATTTATAAATTACTCCTCCCATAATATTATTTGGGTTTATATAGTACTCAGGTCCTATATCTCCAATATAATTACTACCACCTATAAATAAACCAACTTCGTTAATTTGTGCATTGGAAGTGGTTGTAACACAGATAAATGTAATAAGTAAAACTAGTTTTTTCATTCTAAAATATAAAACGTAAAAATACGCAGATGGTTGGGTCTTTTATATAATTAGTTAAACGATTTAGATAAACGGTCGAAATATCCTTTTAAAACCGTATCGTTTTCGGCCGAAGGTGTATTTATTTCTAGTAACTTGGTTGTACTTGACT
>CAYSXD010000285.1:0-2670 GCA_964434925.1 uncultured Spirochaetaceae bacterium | reverse complement strand
CCCTTAATAAATTAGCGGCTTTTACCGCAACCCGTCCGAGTCTCTTCCCGGAAGCATCAATAACATACCACTTCCGATCAATCTCATCCGGTTTAACAAATATCGTATCCATTTACTTCTGCCTTTCTGTTTAAAATCAAGCTGATAATGTAACAAACAACTATAGATTGGCCCCATTTTCCACATCTGGACAATAATGTCAAGATGACGTGTTGACTCATCAAAAATCTAATGAAAAAAAGTAATGCCTCACGAATAAATGCTCAAAGAAAACAACCTTACAAGAAAATCAAAGTAACATAGAGAGAGATATCTTTCTGATGTAAGAAAAGTTAGCCCTGGGAAATTAAAAACAGTTCTTCGCTTCAAATAAGTTGATAATTTATCATAATAATGATATTTTTATGATAAATAGTAAATGGGGGAATGTTATGCCACAAATTAGGCCAGTTTCTGATCTTCGTAATAATTTTGCAGATATTTCAAAAACAGTACATGAAACAGCGGAACCTGTTTTTTTAACTAAAAACGGCTATGGTGATATGGTTGTAATGAGTATTGAGACCTATGAATATAAACTTTTTAAAGGTGAAATTTATCTTAAGTTGAAAGAAGCAGAGATGGAAGCTTCATCATTAAAAAAACGCTATTCCCATAATGAAGTTTTTTCGGGATTAAGATCAGAGCTTTCCTCCGGACTGAATACTGATAATGTATGAACTAAAGTATCTCCCCATTGCTCTAAAAGACCTGCATGAAATTATAAATTATATTGCAAATATTTTAAAAGCACCTCATGCTGCCATGGGTTTACTTGATGAGTTTGATAAATCCTTATCCAGACTACAGGAATTCCCTTATTCAAACAAAATTTATCTGCCTGTAGAAGAACTGGAGACTGAATATCGAATGCTGCCGGTAAAAAATTATCTTGTTTTTTACGTTGTGACTGAAACTACAGTGGAGATCCACAGGTTTGTTAATGGCAAGATGGACTATGAAAAACTTATTACATAAGAAGAAGTTCAAAACTGAAATCCGGTAATTGAAGCCTGTCATAAATATCTTTATTTTCCGGAAATTTGATATGGTAATCATGTATATTGTATCATAAGAGTTAAGGATGTCTGGCAACTGCTCTACTGAATGCTGGTAGAGTATTGCTTCATAAGTGATGTGATTTTCTTCAAAATTATAACTGCAATATTCTTCCGGTTAAGAAAGATGATTTGTCCTTCAATACTCCGTGCCTCTCATTATCTTTACCAGTTTAACGATAAAGGCCGCACCGTAAAAGAGCTGAGGCAGTATTTTTAAAAGAAGCTCCACATCCACATACCGGGGGATAATGTAGATGTCCCCCTGAATAACACCAAGAAGCATCAACGTATGAACAAGTATTTCCACATATTTCAGTAACGCTCCCATAATAACGAGCATCCACTCAATCTCCCGCGTATGAGACCACAGGAGTATTGCAAAAAAGGTAACTATAGCTCCGACAGATACCTGTGAAGTGAGCATTATGATATCTTTTAGCGCCATTTATCCCATCTCCTTCAACAGGGCAATAAATTTTTTCACCTGTCCTTCCTCATATTCCAGCGGAATAATCCCGGGGAGTGAGACTGCGGGAGGAAGGAAAATACCCGCTTCCAGTGATTTTCCATAAAAATCGGTGTATTCATCTTCCTTCATTTTAAAGATTAAATACCGGCCCCTTCTCTCCAAAAAAGGAGCATCAAACACTGAAAGGTCCTGATCCTGATGGGAAGAAAGCGCTTTACTAAGGTTGGAAATCAAGTTAACCAGCGTATCTGTTACAAAAGCTGAACTGGTATCCGATTTACAAAGTTCTATATTTTTGTCAAAATTCACCACCACCTGCGGTGAACAATCACCGGGAAAAGGGAGAAGAGGAATTACAAGAGGAGCCTTTCCCTGCGGGGCCGATAAAAACGGTCTCCATACCATAATCTCACCGGTTTGATCAAACAAAGGATCTTTTATTTCTGCTCCTATCTCTTTTTTTCCAACACAGGAAGCTAACGCCTCAAGCATCCGTTCCCTGTTTCGGTAAACACGGATAGAACAGCTTTCGGGGAAAATCTTTTTCATCATTTTTTCCACACGCCCGCTATAAACCGAAGGATATGAAGCCATAAGCCCTTTTGAAACAGTTGATTTTATAACCCGCTGCATACCTTCCGGGCGGTGGCCCAGTAAAGCTCTGCCGTTATCCTGATAGAAATCAAGAAACCTGAGTCCTGAAGATGTGTAGAGGAAATAACCCCTGGCCCGTCTAATCTGAGGTGCAGATATATCTGAAAAATAATCTTTTTCCATCTTCTCCTACCATTCTTCATCGGATGATATTTTCTCAAGATCGGAATATTCAGGAAGAAACTGAGCAGTTTTCCCCGTTTCAAACCGGACAAGGATAACGGTATCCCTCCCGTTATCCCATTCTTTCCAGACCTGACCGGTACCGTAATCATGATGATATACGGACGTTCCCGGTGGAAAAGAATGAGGATGGGGCGCTGACCCTGCCGATTCAACATAACTTTCCGGCAACTCTGATAAAAACCGTGAAGGATACTGAAGGTTCAAACGCCCCCAAATCCTCCTTTGTCGGCAGGAAGTAAAATAAAGCTGTTTCTTTGCTCT
>CAYSXD010000284.1:0-2697 GCA_964434925.1 uncultured Spirochaetaceae bacterium | reverse complement strand
TATCTGATAAATAAAACGAAGTTCCAAAACTTCTATCAAAAATTAATAATAAAGCAGCTGATAATAATACTGGAAATGAAACAACACCAATAATAGCTGTTACAAAAAACGCCCAAATAGTTAAGGGTAATCTTGTCATTTTCATTCCAACAGTTCTTAAATTTAGAACAGTTACAATGTAGTTTAAAGCTCCTAATAAAGATGAAGCTATAAAAATAGCCATAGAAATAAGCCAAAGAGTCATACCCAATCCTGATCCTGGGATAGCTTGAGGTAATGCACTTAAAGGCGGATAAATTGTCCAACCTGCAGATGCAGGGCCTGCTTCAATGAATAAGGAACTTACCATTATAACACTTGACAAAAAGAATAACCAATATGATACCATGTTTAAAAATCCTGAAGCCATATCACGAGCTCCTATTTGCAATGGAATTAATAGGTTACTAAAAGTACCACTTAAACCAGCTGTTAAAACAAAAAATACCATAATTGTACCGTGAATGGTAACCAATGCTAGGTAGAAATCTGGTGACATAACACCTCCATCTTGATGATCTCCTAAAAAAGCTTCAATTATTCCAAATGAATGATCTGGCCAAGCAATTTGTAAACGAAATAACATAGACATAAATACCCCTATAATTCCCATAAAAATACCTGTAATTAAGTACTGTTTAGAAATCATTTTATGGTCAGTATTAAAAACGTATTTCGTAATAAATGTTTCTTTATGATGATGATCTGACATATTAAATTTTTTAGTTAGAAGTGTAGTAGTTAGTTTATTATTTTATGATTTCTGCTAATGTTTTTTGATTTTTCAACCAAGAATTAAATGCTCCTTCCTCTTCAACAATAATTTTCATCTGCATATTATAGTGTGATGCCCCACAAATTTTATTACACAATAATAAATAATCAAATTCATAAGGGTCTTCTCCTTTTTCAGCTCTAATTTTATTTATTCCTGCAACTTTTGCAATTGTCTTTTTATTTTTTCTCATTTCTTCAGTTGTTAAACTTGGAGTGAAAGCAAATTGTGTTACCATTCCGGGTACACAATTCATTTGTGCTCTAAAATGTGGCATATAGGCTGAATGTAACACATCTTGTGAACGAAATTTAAATATTACTTTACGTCCTTTTGGTAAATGTAATTCTCTAACAGGAATATCATCATTAGCATTTTTATCGGTCATATCAACTCCCATTGTATTAATACCTTTTATGTTTCTCACATTTGCTCTACCAAGTTCATTATCTTCACCTGCATAACGAGCTTCCCATTGAAATTGTTTAGCATATAGTTCAACAATTAGAGGATTCTCAGCATCTGATGTGTCCATTACTCCATTCCAAACAAAAAGTCCATATAGAACTAATCCTGACAAGGTAATTGCAGGAATAATAGTCCAAATAGCTTCTAACTTAGAACTATCGGCATAAAATAAGGCTTTCCTACCTTTAATACCTCTGTATTTAAAGGCGAAAAAGAATAATAAGAATTGCGTTATTGCTTGTACAAAAAGTATAAGCAACATAGTAATAATGTATAAGGTTTCAATTCTTTCACCTTCTATAGATGCTGCTTCAGGTAAAAGAACTACAGTATATTTCCAAAAAGAAAATATCATTAAGCCATAAAAGAAAATTCCAAAGGCAGCAAATAGTATTCCTTGCGTATTGTTATCTTTTTCGGTAGCTATTGTACCCTTTAAATTGAAAATACTTGTTATCTGCCATATGGCTACGGCAATAACAATTGCCAGTAAAATATAAAGTAATGCTGTCATTTTTTAGTTAGTTATTTTATAGTAGTGTCAAATATAAAAAAAATCCTGAATAAATTGAGTTCAGGATTCTTTTCTGTAATGTTTTTTTCTATTTAATAGCGAAAATGTTCACTTTCTTTTAAAAATGGGTTTCCTTTTACCAATAAAGGTGATTTTGTTAATGCTGTAAATACAACATAAATAAACAATCCTAAAAAGAATAAAATTGAACCAATTTCTGGTATTCCAATATGCCATTGATCTCCAACAGTTGCCGGAGTAATCATAACAAAAATATCTACATAATGACCAATTAATATTATAATACCCGTTGATATAATAAACCAAGGAATTCTTTTGTAATCACTATTCATTAATACTAAAATTGGGAAAACAAAATTAGGTAATAACATCCCCATAAATAACAACTGATAGTTACCTAATAATCTCGGTACAAAATAAGCAGTTTCTTCAGGCATATTTGCGTACCAAATTAGCATAAATTGTGAAAACCATAAGTAAGTCCAAAAAATACTAAACCCAAACATAAACTTTGCTAAATCATGCAGATGACTGTCATTTACTTTTGGTAAAAACCCTCTAGATCTTAAATATATTGTAACCATTGCAATTACAGTGATTGCAGATACAAACATTGAAGAAAATACATACCAGCCAAATAACGTACTTTGCCAGTGAGGAGTTAAGGACATAATCCAATCCCAAGACATCATAGATTCTGTAACAAAAAAGAAAATCAGAAAATATATAGATGCTTTCATACTCTTTTTATAATATGTTAAGTCTTTCGCAGAATCTTGTGCTAACGATTTTTTTACAGCAAAATAGCGGTAAAAATTCCATCCTAATAAATATATAAATGTTCTAATCATCCAAAATGGTGTATTTAACCACCAGCTTT
>CAYSXD010000283.1:0-2707 GCA_964434925.1 uncultured Spirochaetaceae bacterium | reverse complement strand
TCATTTCACGAACTTTGGCGTTCATTTGTGCTGTGTCAGGTGCATTTCCTTTTGTGAGTTTGAAAACGATTGAGCGAACGGCTAAATAGAAGTGCGTATAATCTCGCTCTATTTGAGTTACAAATTCGCTTCCTGCACAAATATCATAAGCCGCTTTTAAGCGTTTAACCAAACCCATAAAACGCGTTTCAAGTTCTTTGCTTCGTTGCACATATTCAGCCGCCATATTCAAAGCGTTTAACTGCTCCAATGCAGAGCCATCAAAATAGTTTGAACTGTCGAATTTATAAAAGACTTTAGCTAATAAATCTAAATGATTTCTAACAACCACTAAGGACTCTTGAATATCCTCAAAGTTTTCCTTATCTCCTTTGTTGTATTTGGCTAAAGCAAGATTCATTTGCTTTTTAATACCAATATAATCAACAACTAATCCTTTATTTTTTCCTTTATATTTTCGGTTTACTCGTGAAATGGTTTGAATTAAATTGTGTTGTCTAATTGGTTTATCAATATAAATGGAATCTAAGAAAGGTATATCAAAACCTGTTAGCCACATATCGACCACAATGGCTATTTTGAAATTAGACTTTTCATTTTTGAATTGCCTGTCCAACTCTTTGCGATGCTCTTTTGTTCCGAGTAAATCATACATCTCTTTTGGGTCATCTTTGCCTCTGGTCATAATCATTTTGATTCTTTCCATGGGTTTGATTTCCCTTTTCTCTTTGTCCGTTAGTTCAACGCCTTCTTCTGCAATCCTTATTGCTGCCCATTGAGGTTTTAACGCAACGACATTTTTGTAAAATTCATAACCAATTTCACGGCTACTACAAACAAACATAGCTTTACCTTTTACTGTAGAACCTTCAGAAACTCTATTATCATAATGCTTTACAAAATCTTCTGCTAAGGCTTGCAAGCGGTCAGGATCGCCAAGAATAGAATTCATTGTGGCAGTGGCTTTTTTGCTTTCTTCTATCTGATATTCATTCGCCCCTGCTTCTGCTGCTTCTTCATAATATTTTTCAATTTTCTCTAGTTCTCTATTGTGTAAAGCGACTTTGGCTGCTCGCCCTTCATAGACAATTCTTACGGTGATTTCATCCCTAACTGATTCAGTCATAGTGTAACTGTCCACCACTTTTCCAAACACATCTAAAGTGGCATCTATTGGCGTGCCTGTAAATCCGACAAAAGTGGCATTAGGTAATGAATCATGTAGATATTTAGCAAAACCAAAGGTCTTTTTAACACCATTGGAGGTAACTTTTACCTTTTGGTCTAAATTAGTCTGGCTTCTGTGGGCTTCATCTGAAATACAAATTACATTGGTTCTTTCGGTTAGTAGTTCAGTATCTTCTGTGAATTTGTGGATAGTCGTTAAAAAAACACCACCGCTTTTTCTTGCCAGTAATAAGGTTCTTAATTCAGATCGTGATTCGACACTTTTAACATTATTATCACCAATAAATGTTTTAGCATTGGTAAATTGTCCTGAAAGTTGGTCGTCTAAATCTGTTCTATCCGTTATTAAAACAATGGTAGGACTTTCAAAATGCTCACTTTTCATTAGTAAACGAGTGAGGTACAACATGGTAAAACTTTTACCGCTTCCTGTTGCGCCAAAGTAAGTGCCACCTTTTCCGTCTCCCCCTGTGCCATCAAGCCTTTTCTCTGCTTTTTTGATATTCTCATACAAAGTGCGGGCTGCATAATATTGGGGATAGCGACAAACTATTTTTTCATCTTTTTTTGAAGTGTCAGGAATGTAGATAAAGTTTTGAATAATATCCTTTAACCTATTTTGCTGTAGCATCCCTTGAACAAGCGTAAATAGACTATCAATGCCATCAACATCTTTCGCTAATCCTGCAACCCTACGCCAAGCATAATAAAATTCGTACGGGGCAAAAAAAGAACCTGCCTTATTATTGACACCATCACTGATGATACAAAAGGCATTGTATTTAAAAAGTTCGGGAATATCTCTTTTATAGCGAATGGTTAACTGTTCAAAGGCATTATGTATGGTGGCTTCTTCTCGTATGGCAGATTTAAACTCAAAAACCACAACAGGCAAGCCATTGATGTAAATGATTCCATCGGGTATACGTTTTTCCGTTCCAACAATTTCAAGTTGATTGACAAATTTATAAATATTATGGTCACTAGCATAGTGTGAATTTGGTTCCGCTACAATATTATCCAAATCACGGCTTTGTGTTTGTGGTGGTAGTCCTGAATAATCAATGAGTTCTATATGAATATCTTTTTGTGTACGGTCTTCCCTTTTTAGAATAAAACCGTCAGCCAGCCAACGCATTATTTTTTTGTTACTTTCGTATAGATCGTTCGATGACAAGCTTTTTAGTTGAAGAACGATAGATTGGGCTTCAATTTCGGTCAGTTGTTCTTTTTTATAGCGATTAAGCAAATAGTTTTTTAAATCTTCTTCAATCAATACTTCATCATCTGCTCTGGAAAGGGTGTTGCCCAAGAAATGTGGAAAACCCTCATTTTCCAAAAGCTCAATAAAAGCCTGTTCTAATTTTTCTTCGGTAAACCTTGTCATAATGGTTAATTATCAATTGTTAATGGTTAATGTTGGCTTTTGCTGATTTTATGATACTTGTTATTAATTTTATTATCTCAATTGCATCTTTATTAATGCTTTCAAATTGTTCATTTGATAAATAATCAGTTT
>CAYSXD010000282.1:0-2710 GCA_964434925.1 uncultured Spirochaetaceae bacterium | reverse complement strand
AGGCTTTTTAAAAAATCACCTATAAGAATTGCATCCTGACAGGACGCGAGGGTGCTGACCAGTTCATTAAAAGATTTTTCATCCACCGGTTTTGAATCCATTACCTGACTATTACAGGAGGAATCGTTTCTGTCAAGAGAAATAGCTGTATTTGAGGAGAGGAAACATCACTTGCCTGGAAACCGTAAAATGGGTATCTTAATACCCATGAACAACTACCATACACACACGTGGCGATGTAAACATGCTGAAGGCACCGTAACAGATTACGCGGAGGCTGCAAAAGCTGGGGGCTGCCGGATTCTGGGAATGTCGGATCACACTCCTCTGCCGGATAACCGCTGGCTTTTTATTAGAATGGCGGACACGGATCTTGATAATTATATTTCGGAAATAGAAGAAGCCCGAAACGATGTTCCGGATATTACCATTTTAAAGGGACTGGAATGTGACTGGGCTGGAGAATACAGCAACTACTATAAAGAAGAAATTCTCGGGTTTAGGAATTTTGACTACCTGGTTGGAGCTGTTCACTGGTTTCCCTATCATGGAGAGTGGGTTTATACCGGAGAAATAGAAAACGCATCACACCTGAAAGCTTTTAGCAAACATATAATCACAGCTATGGAAAGCGGACTTTTTAGTTTTATCGCACATCCCGATTCTTTTGGAATAGGATATAAACCATGGGACGAAAACGCACGATCCTGCTCAGTAGATATTATTACTGCTGCCAGTGAACTTGAAATACCTCTCGAAATAAACGGTTATGGTTTACGAAAGCCGGAAATAAAAGTACCGGAAGGAATGAGAAAACAGTATCCCCTCCTTCCTTTCTGGGAAATAGCAGGTAAAAAGGGAATTAAAGTATTATGTAATTCGGACGCACATAAACCTGATAATGTTGCTGCTTCACTGGAAGAAGCACATGCAATTGGTAACAGGTATTCAATAGAAATTATAGACGAACTTCCTCTTTTAAAAAGGGCAGTTTAAGGAACCTGTATAAACCGGGGAGGCTTCCGTGTGAGTATTTTAGAATCGGATCTCTATGCTCCCGTAAAGATGTACCTTGAAGAAAAAGGATACTCTGTCTACGGTGAAGTCCGGGATTGCGATCTCGCTGCTGTTAAGAACGGCGATCTCATTATTGTCGAATTTAAAAAAAACTTTTCCTTAAAACTTGTTATGCAGGGAACAAGACGGCAGGAATTAACAAATTCCGTTTATCTTGCCGTACCGCAGATGTCAAGCCACTCTCCCCTTCCCTCGAAAAAAGAAGTTCTCGTGCTGCTTAAGCGTCTTGGACTGGGGCTTATTGTTGTTCATTTTGAATATAAAGAAAAAGGAGAAAAAATTGAAATTCTCCTGAACCCGGAAATACCCGTAAAGGTACACAGGAAAAATTATCAGAAAAGAAAAGCATTATTTAAAGAAATCGGCAGCAGGTATCAGGATTTTAACATTGGCGGATCTTCCTCGCATATTGAGACAATAACAGCCTACCGGCTTAAAGCTCTGACAATTGCCATCCTGTTACAGAAAAATGGGGAAATGTCACCCGCCGGGCTTATTACTCTCGGTGCCGCACCAGAAACCCGGGCAATCCTTGCCCGTAACTACTATCAATGGTTTATCCGGATACGGAGGGGGATCTATACCCTCTCCGAAACAGGAGTATCCTGTTTTATAAAGTATCCGGAACAAACAGACTATTTAAAGCGTCATCTCTTAAAAAAACCACCGAATGTATAACTAAAAAAACTCCAAATCTATTGATTTATGCAGTATAATAACGCTATTATATAATTATATTTAGTGTGGAGAAAATAGTATGGCTGAATGTGAACTGATAGATAAATGTCCTTTCTTTAATAATAATATCGTAGAAACTGAGAAAATTATGCAGATGCAAGAAAAATACTGTAAAACGAACAATCTTAACTGCGCCCGTTATTTGATTGCGACTGCTATTGGTTCTGAAGCTGTTCCTTCCGACCTTGCTCCCGATCAAAAAACAAAGGCTTACGAAATAATCAGCAGCAGCTGATGGAAAATGGAACTAGCGCTTGTATCTGTCCATCTTGATAAATCTCCACAGACATTTCCCCTTGCGGCGGCGATGTTGGCAGCAAATATTTTACCGGATACAGATGTTCGACTGATTAATTCCTATCCTGAAGACGAATGTGAATCAGTTACTTATCTTATTCTTGAATCAAAACCCGATGTTGTGGGTTTTTCTGTATACCTGTGGAACATCAGCAAAATAAAAAAGATTGCAACTGCTCTAAAGACCCTGAATCCAGCCCTAATTCTTATTGCGGGGGGGCCGGAAGTAACTGCCGATCCCCAAAACTTTGACACAGAGGATTTGTTTGATGCTCTTTTTGCCGGAGAAGGAGAGAAAACTCTTAACCTTTTTCTAACAGCACTGCAAAGGGCGAAACCTTATTCTAAAATATACAATCAGCAGACGGCACTTAACGTAAGTGAACTCTCTTCCCCCTTTCTCAAAGAAACAATTGGCATAGAGGGATATGATGGAATTCTGTGGGAACTTTCCCGTGGGTGCGTATTTAACTGTTCTTTCTGTTTTGAATCAAGAGGAATCCGAAAGGTACGGGAATTCCCCCTGAAACGTATTAAACAGGAACTTAAACTGTTTACGGAAAAAGGCGTTACACAGATTTTTGTGCTGGATCCGACC
>CAYSXD010000281.1:0-2719 GCA_964434925.1 uncultured Spirochaetaceae bacterium | reverse complement strand
AAAGGAATAATACATGCGGCCAAAGATATGATAATAGAGATCCATGGTGTCAAAGGCCACGTCATGGTTGCCGGGCAGGGCAAGGCTCGGAATCTCCAGATCCTGACGCTGGTGGAGAAACGACTTAAAGGTATCTCCTTCCGGGTAGAGCACCAGATCACCACCAATTATGGCAAACTGTAACGATTTGTCATTGTTCAATGTCCTCACTACCTGCTGAAAGACAGGTGAATTTTTACTGTCTGCAAGAAAAGCAAATGTCAGAGGAGCTTCATGGTTTTGGTACCGATCGGCTATGGTGACCAGGGCCTGATAGTTGAGATCATGTTCAGGTATCGGAAATAAATCACCAATCTCAATATAGGCCCAGAAGCCAAGAATAAGGGCTATCAGACCAAGACGAAACAAGGTTCTCCTGCGAAAATATATGCCGGTAAAACGGGTGATTTTTTTCATTACATTCCCTTTATTGTGCGCTGTCCATAAAAAGACTGAATTCGATACCAAACCAAAATCAGCAGGAGAATAAGTGTCAGCGCTCCCACTGTATACTTTTGGATAAAATCGAGAATTTGCTGATAGTTGTCGGCAAAGAAATATCCGATAACGATATATTCACCAATGCCAAGTAGGACACCGGGAATGTTATACATGGCAAATTGTCGATATGGTACCTTAAAGATCCCGGCCAGGGCTGGTGTAATCCAGGAAAATGGCCCACTGAGCCTTGCTAAAAAAATAGACCAGGTACCATGCTTTTTAAAAAAATCTAATCCCCTGCCATAATTTTTCTCGGAAAATAGCTTGCCTAGCCAGCGATTATGTTGAAAATGGGTAAAAAATGAAGCCCCATAACGACGGCCAATGCAATAGCTGGTTGTGTCCCCTGCTATGCCGCCGATGTAAAAAACCAGTGTGACCGTCCAGATGTCCAATATTCCGAGACCCGCCAGGATCGGTCCTGCCAACAAGAACACCTCGCCGTACACAAAGAGTGAAAATGGAAAAACAGTTTCAATATAGGTGCCAAGCAGGAGGATTTCATAGGCCAGTTGTTGGTGTTCCTGGAGGAAAAGAAGGAGGTGTTCCATGGCTTACCTGATCACCTCATAACTTCGCATTTTTTTCATGCGATCGGGCTGTAGGGCCTGATACATCCAGAGAACGGTCTGCTTCACATACCCATGCTGTAGAAAACGCCTGGTTGAGCTGGCCACTGCTCTGGTCTGGAGAAAAAAGAAGCTGCCGTGCCTTTGGGCTGCCTTCAGATACTGCAGATCTTCCGCATAGTTCAACTGCTCATCGTACTGAATCTTTTCAGCGACCCGTCGTCGTACAATCTGTAGGGAAAATGAAGTTCTGGTCAGCTGATGACCAAGGTTATAGAGTGAGAACCAAAAACTGGCCCAGGATGAAGGATCATCTGCCGGCTGGAATGTTGTGGTTCCTATGGCAAGGTTTTCTTCGTGATGCTTCCCCAGATACCGGTTCAGCTCGAATAAAAATGTTGTATCCAACAACGTATCCGCATCAAGAAAAATAACCCAGTCGCTGGCCGAATCGGTGGCTGCAAAACCGATATTTCTGGCTCTTGATACACCCCGCTCACAGGTCAAGCATGATATATTTTCATAGCGTTGTGCAAACTCGCTACAGATCTCCGGGGTGGCATCAACGGATCCGTTTTCCACGACAAGGATCTCGTAGAGATCGTTTGGATACTCTTGCTCGACCAGATCTTTCAGGGTTTTTTCAAGATATCCTTCTTCATTATGGGCTGGAACAACAATGGAAAATCGATATTTCGGCAGATAGGACATCACAGCCGTTTCTACGATCTGTAGGCTTTGGCTGGTTTTCCAGGGAGGAATAAAGAGAGTACATTGTCCAGCCCGGGTCAGCAGAGATTGTAACTTAATGGCTGTTTGTTTGTGGCTCGTTGCATACCAACCATTATCTCCCAGAAAGTCGGCAAGATATTCCTGCTCGGTCTGTCTGGGTGTTGCAAAAAGAACTGCCGGCTTGTCCATTTCGGCAAGATCCAGAACAGTTGTATAACCGGAACGGGAGACAACCAGGGACGCCTTGTTGAAAAGCGTGTTGCGCAGGATTCCGGTGGCCACCGGATAGATGGTAATATCTTCCTCCTCCATCCGGATAACATCACTGCCACTGGTGTCTCCAAGGACAAAGACCTTATGGCCGGATATTTTTTTGGCCTGTTCAACGAGCTCATGAACAAAAGATTCTTTCTGCTCCTGCAGGTAGCCGCTGATGATAAAAAGAATGTCAATTTTTTCAGCCTCTGGAAGCTCCTGTACTGTATAGGACGAAAGTAAACCAACCCACTGGTGCTTGAGACGATCCGCTATCCGGTTATGGGAGAGGCGACCGGAAAGGCTTTGTTCAATTTCTGGAAAATCAGAAATAAATACTGTATCGAATTGCCGGAAATAGGCAAGATTCACACGGTCAACAAGCGATTCCAACAGCCCCAACCCTGTTGGCATGATAAAAGAGATCTGGTGTGAGATCAAAAAGGAGGGGATTGTCCTGGAACAGATACCGTATCGACCATCGGCAAGAATACAATCGTAACGGTCCTGGTGCCTGTGAATATATTTCCTTTCTTTCCGGATAAGCAGTGTCGTTCGCACCAGATCGATGAGCAGGTAGAAAAAGAAGGCAATACCGGTACCCCGTTCCAGCTTGGGATAAT
>CAYSXD010000280.1:0-2734 GCA_964434925.1 uncultured Spirochaetaceae bacterium | reverse complement strand
TCCCGCCCGGGAAGCATCAGATCAAGGATAATGATATCGGGGCTATTGCCAAAGGCAGATGAAAGAGCCTCTTCACCACTGGAAACAGCCAAAGTTTTATATCCTTCTTTTTCCAGATTATACAAAATGAGTTTTCGAATACTTTCTTCATCATCAACAATTAAAACGGTTTTTTTTGACACAATTCCCTCATTATAATTTTTTATTATAATACATCATATATTTCTTGTTATGTAACTCTTGTAGTCCTTCAGCATGGGGGTATAATGTTCCTTAAGAAGAGGTGAGGAGATAATAAAATCTGCAGTTGAGCGGTTTGGAGCAGTAGGAATATTGTATAATGCCGCTATTCGCAGTAGTGCTTTTACATCGACATCATGCGGCTGGGGTTCCATTGGATCCCAGAGAAAAATAAAAATATTAATCTTACCCTCGGTAATCATTGCTCCTAACTGCTGGTCTCCGCCAAGCGGACCGGACATGAGCTTCGTCATCGTCGGCATATCCATCCTTTTCTGTTTTATATCAATCTGCTTCAACAACGTCTCTTCAACAAGACGCCCTGTTGTACCTGTACATACAAGATTGAATTCCAATAGGGTTTTATAATTCCACTCAACCCATTCAATCAGATCCTTTTTTCTGTTGTCATGTGCAACCAGAGCAATAGTTTTCTTTTTCATGCAATCTCATCTCCTTTACTTATAAATTCCAGTTTTCCTACAGACTTAATCCAAAGCTATCGTGTTTTAATTGATCAATTTTTTCGTGTAACATATTCTCTCCTAGCCAAATTTTCCACTCAGATGCTCTTCCGTCCGTTTGTCCTTTGGGATGGTAAATAATTTTTTTGCAGGACCATACTCCACAAGCTCACCAAGGTACATAAATGCGGTACTATCAGAAACCCGTGCAGCCTGAGCTATATTATGCGTTACTATTAAAATGGTTACATTCTCCTTTAACTGAACAATCAGTTCCTCAATCCGTGAAGTTGCCTTCGGATCAAGAGCCGACGTGGGTTCATCAAGAAGTAATACTTCAGGATTCATTGCAAGTGCTCTGGCAATACACAATCGCTGCTGCTGCCCTCCTGATAAATAGGTACCTTTTTTATTGAGTCCGTCTTTCACCTCATCCCAGAGAGCAGCTTTTGTTAAGGAATCTTCAGCTATCTCCTTTGACAGCTTTTTGGGTATACGTATGCCATTAAGAAGGTACCCTGCTATAACATTCTCAAAAATGGTCATTGCAGGAAAGGGGTTCGGCCGCTGGAATACCATTCCAATCTTTCTCCGAACCATAATAGTATTGAGCCGGTTCATGTCAACACCGCCCATCATGATTTTCCCATTTGTTGTTCCACCGGAACTCATTTCATGCATTCGGTTAACACACCGTATAAGTGTTGTTTTCCCGCATCCCGAAGGGCCCATTATTGAAACTACTTTATTTTTTTCAACAGAGAAATTTATATCCTGTATAATTCTTTTATCGTAAAAAAATGCGTTTAAATTTTCAAGCTGGAGCAGAGGGTGTGCTGTTTCCGCTGTATATTTATCTGTCTTCTTTTTTATGGCGGTTTTTTTTGCCATTATCTACCTCCTTTTTTTGATACAAAGATCCGGGCCAGCATGTTAATCCCGAAAACGGCAAGAATAAGCAACAGAGAAGCTCCCCATGCTAATTTATGCCACTCATCATAAGGGCTTGTCGCGTATGTATAAATAACAAGGGGCAGAGAACTCATTGGCTTTCCTGTATCCAAATTCATAAAAGGGCTGCCAAAAGCGGTAAACAGCAACGGTGCTGTTTCACCTGATATTCTGGTAGCGCCAAGAAGTACGCCATTCACAATTCCTTTCAGTCCTGTAGGAATAACTACTTTTAAAATAACCCGGTGATAGGGGACTCCCATGGCTACGGCAGCTTCCCTGATCTCACGAGGAATCCGTTTAAGGGTTTCCTCTGTAGCTTTAAGAACGAGAGGAATAACCATAATTCCCAGCGCAATGCTCCCTGAGAATGCCGAAAAATGACTCATTGGTACAACCGCTATTACCCATGCGAATATGCCAATAACGATCGATGGAGTCCCTTGCAGGATATCATTACTCAAACGAATAAAATAGGAGAGCCTTGAATCAGGATATTCCGATACATAAATACCCCCTAATATGGCCAATGGGAAGGAAAGAACCAACGCAATAAAAACAATTATTACTGATCCGGCTATTGCATTAATAATACCTCCACCTGTTTCGCCAACCGGTTTAGGAAGTTTTGTAATAAAACCCAAACTTATGGAAGAAACTCCGTTTACAAGAAGGTAGAAAAGGATAAAACCAAGAGGGATAACCACCATAAAGGAAACGGATGCTATAATTACACCTGAAAGATTATTTTTAAATATTCTCTGCCTGATTAGTTTTTCATCCCCCAGAACCCCCGTTAGATAAGCTGTATTTATCATTCATTTGTTTCCTTTACTTCAAACCGTTTTATAATAAGACTTCCTATAAAATTAATAATTGCGGTTACAATAAACAGCAGTAATCCAAGCTCAATCAACGATGAGAGATACAGGTCACTAACCGCCTCGGTAAACTCATTTGCAATAACAGAGGCCATGGTATTTCCCGGCTGGAAAATATTTAAGAAAAGTTTGTTTGTATTTCCAATTACCATGGTAACTGCCATTGTTTCACCGAGAGCCCGGCCCAGGGCAAGAAGT
>CAYSXD010000279.1:0-2756 GCA_964434925.1 uncultured Spirochaetaceae bacterium | reverse complement strand
GAAAGCAGGCGTCCCTGCCAGGGAACGCCTTCGTATTTCCTCGTTATTGTCCAATCCCTTTAAACGCTATAGTGCATTGTTTTTCATTCTCCACCTTTGTAATCAGGCTAATAACAATCGTAAGAATAATTGAAACGGGGAGAGCAAAAACCAGAGGATCAACAAACGGCCAGACACCACCAAGAAGCGTTGTTTTACCGGTTAGTGCTTTACAAATACCAAAAACAGCAGCTTCTTTTCCATGCAGAAAAAGAAAACTGAAAACAGCCGTTGAAACACCCCCGAGAATTCCCGCGATGGCTCCCTTCTTTGTTAACCCTTTCCAGTAAAGAGCAGCTGCATACGGAGCAAGAAAACTTGAAGCCATAAGGCCAAAGAATATTGCAGTGGCACGTGCTATAACGCCGGCTCCCATCTGAAGACTCAGAAGTACGGTAACAAGAATCCCTATAATTATACCAATTCTGGTAATAAGCATTTCTTTCCCTTCCTTATTCTTCTCCGCTTTACCTGAAGAATAAAAATCCCGGCCTATAGACGTTCCAATGGTATGGAATTGAGAGCTTAACGTTGACATACCGGCAGAAAGAATAACCAGCATAAAAACATAGCCAAACCACTGGGGCATTGCGTCTTTTATAAAGAGCGGAATAACCTTATCTGAATTTCCTTTTGCCGCCTGAATGGAAATGATTCCCGCTGTTTTAAAAAAGTATACATTTGAAAGAGCTCCGACAATAAAGGATGTTCCCACTGTCATAAGAATAAAAACTGCTCCAATTATAACTGCCCTGTTAAGCTCTTTATCACTCTTTACCGTCATGTACCGTACAACCAGCTGAGGCTGCGCAAGTACGCCGATTCCCACACCCAGAACGAGAGAAGAGTAAATAATCCACCAGAGAGGGCTTCCCCCCGCCGGAGAACTCGTCCATCCACGCAGACCAATTGCCTTCAGACTATCGGGAACTAAAGAGGACATCGCAGAAAGTGCCTTATGGGCTGGTACAATCCCTCCAAGTGTACTGTATATAAAAACAAGAAGAACGAGCATACCAATAAACATTAATGTACCCTGCAGAGCATCCGTATACATGACGCCTTTTAGACCGCCCATAATAACGTAAGCTGAAACCAGAACAGAGAAAATTACCACTGAATAGATATAAGGGACTCCCAATAAACCTTCCAGGATTCTGGAAACACCGATTAAAACCGCCGCCGTATACAGAGGCATAAAAACAAAAATGACTATTCCCATAAACCGCTGAATAAAGGTTGAATCCAACCGCCGGCCGAGAAGCTCCGGGAACGTATGTGCGTTAAGGTTCAGGCCCATACGCCGTGTCCGCTTCCCGAACACGAGAAAGGCAAGGAGTACGCCAACTCCGACATTAAATACAACAAGCCACAACAGACTCATACCAAAAAGAGATGCAATTCCACCAAACCCTACAATGGCTGAAGTGGATATAAACGTCGCGCCGTAAGACATTGCCATAACGAAAGGATGTGTTTTTCTGCCTCCCAGCATATAGTCTGTCGCGTTTTTCGTTTTCCTGAATCCACTGTACCCCATAAATCCTACAACTGCCAGATACAGTACAATAATGACAACAAGGAAATAGAGATTCATGACACACCTCCATCCACCTGCTCTTCAAGGGCAATTTCTTCCTCTGCCCACTTCTTTTTTCTGGATTCTTCCGCCTGATCAGTATCACCTTTGTTCCACATGACAATTCCATAAACAATAGAAACAACAGTAACAAAAATCATAAGCAGGTATCCAAGCCACACCGAAACATCTGGAATTCCAAGAACCATTTTTCACCCCTTTTGGCCGACCGCATAGTCGGTAATTTATTACAATAGTACCTTGCTAAGGACACTAAAATTCTTGACAACTTCGACAAATGTACGATACATTTAAATAACCGACCAATCAGTCGGATATCGGGATATTACCCGAGTTATTCCTATAAGTCAAGGAAAAATTGTCTTTTGCAATTTTTTGTTTTGTGCTTTAATAGGAAAAACGACAAAAAGGAATATTCATGGCTATTTCCAGACGTATACACAGTATGATGGGCACTTCATCATTTATCCGCAGGATGTTCGAAAAAGGTACTGAATTAAAACTAAAATACGGAAAAGAGAATGTATTCGATTTTTCTCTGGGAAATCCCAATCTCCCTCCGCCGGAAGAATTCAGCAGGAAACTCATGGAGGAGGCAGCCGATAAAACCCGCCATGCCTATATGCCGAACGCAGGGTATCCGGATGTCCGGAGAAAGGTTGCAGATTACGTTTCCAAAGAACAGAATGTACTCCTTTCCGAGAGAAATATAGTCATGACATCGGGAGCGGGAGGGGCACTGAATACGGTTCTTAAAACAGTCCTTAATCCGGGAGATGATGTTGTAGCTTCAACTCCCTGCTTCATGGAATATAAATTTTACTGTGATAATCATGGCGGGATCCTTAATCTGGTAGAAGGGAAAGGGGATTTCAATCTTAATATTCAGAATATTGCCGATGCAATTACCAATAAAACCGCCGCGGTCATTATCAACTCACCAAACAATCCTTCCGGACGTATCTATCCTGAAGATACAATTAGTGAACTCAGTACTATGCTTACCGGGAAAAGCAAAAGTACAGGAAGATCCATCTATCTGATAAGTGACGAGCCATACCGGAAAATTGTATATGATGATGCGGTTGTTCCCTCAATTCTGGATCACTATACAAAT
>CAYSXD010000278.1:0-2772 GCA_964434925.1 uncultured Spirochaetaceae bacterium | reverse complement strand
TGGATTTCAACTTCTACTCCGATTTCACTTAAAACTTCATTTTCTTCTTTGTAATTTTCATATCTGTCATCGGTTACTACTGCTTTATATTTTCTCATATAGTCAGCTCCTGGTCCATGTAAAAAATCGATTTCACAATTATTCTGTACGAGATAAAAAGTATCTTACAATCCGGTACGATAATTAAACCAATTCGGTTACCATCCATACTTTTCAGGACCCCAATGTTTCTTTACTGTTTCCTGTTTTAACATGAGAATGCTGTTGTTCTCCAGGTCTTTTTCGAGCAGAACACCTGGGCCGACAATACTGTACACACCGACTTTACAGCCAGGCATAATTATGGCATTAACACCGGTGCGCACATAATCACCAAGATAAATTGCATTAGAGTAATCATGAGGTGATTCCTTTCGGCCTTTTATCCGGTGGGTGGTAAACCCGTCATCAAAACGAAGAGTGCCGCATACGGTGGCAGCTCCAAGGTCGGTAGCTTCTCCAATAATACCGTAAAACTCCATATAATGATAAAGAAAAACATGATTAAAAATTACACCATTAAGTTCGGCGCAATGATTGATATGACAGTTGTCGCCAATGGAACTTCCGTCGCTGATAAAGCAGAAATTTTCAATAATAGTATTATTACCAACAACAGCATGCCCGTCTATGATGGCCCCATTTTCGATAATTGTATTATCCCCTGCTATCAGACTTCCTTTGACTATAACGTTTCGCCCGATATGACTGTTTTTTCCCAGTTTAATAAAACCTTCAATTAAGGCGGAGTCATCGATACTTGCACCTTCTGATATTTTATTGGCGGTTAATTCCAAACACTTCTTTTCAACCATGAGATTATTAATTGTCATGAGCTGCCAGGGTTTATCAATGTCAAAATAGTCTCTCTCAGTAATAAGAGCTTTAAGTTTATGTCCGTCTTTGATGAAATCTGCCAGAGATGCTTCAAGAAAGAATTCTTCCGGTGGCATCATTCCTACCTGAATATCCGGAAAATAACCTGGATTTATATCAAGGTAAGGGAAAAAATGAGAACTTATTTTTAATGCGGCAAGCCGGTGCGTCCCTTCATCCCTGGGATGTCCAAGAAAGCCGGATACAAATCCATTTTTCGTGGTGCAGGTAATCCAATCTCCTGGACTTTCATTTTGCAGAGGAGAGAGAAGCAAAGTACCTGTTTCCGCTTTAATGAGTAATTCCAGATCCTTTTCATTAATAACTGTATCACCCCAGACCACTACGGCAGATTCCGGTTGATGTGATTGGAGAATTATTTTTAGTGTTTCTGCTGATCCTCTGGACTGACCTACCGGTATTATACGTACAGAATCGTCATTTCTATAGTATCGGCTTATCTGTTCATGGAGCTTTCCTGCACCCAGAAAAATATTGTTTATCCCTGCTTTTTTAAGTGAACTGATATTGTAGTCTACAAGAGGTTTACCAGCGACAGGTACCATTGCTTTGGGCCGTACTTCTGCGTAAGGCCATAGGCGGGTTCCTTTCCCCGCGGCAAGAATTATAGCATCCATAAACACACTCCTTTATCAATAAATCGGCATTACTCTGTATTAACTCTATAAATAAATTGATTTGTTCAGTTCGGCGGATTTATAGATGGCATCAATAATTTTCATTAGTTCCAGGGCTTCACCGGAAGGACTTTTACACTCTGTACCATTGGTTATACAGTCTTTAAAATGAGCCATTTCTCCATCAAACATCATTTGCAGAGGGTCCTTTCCGTTACTGCTGATTGTAAAGGTTTCATTGGCCATACATCCATTTTTATTGGAGTATAATACCAGATCGGGATCAATTATAAGGCCTCCGCATTTACCATAGATCTCCATATACTGGGTGTCTTTTCCTCTATGCTGAGTCCAGCTTGCTTCAAGGTTTATTACCACACCATTCCTGAAATTTATTGTGGCAATTACCATATCTTCCACATTGTTGATTTTACCGGTATCGCTGCTCTGATATTTTTCAAAGTCTTCTACATCAGCCATCATACCAGGAAGACGAAAGATTTTTCCACTTACAGAATGCACACTGCCAGCGTCTACAAGATAGAGTAATAGATCCAGCGAATGAATTCCAATATCAATCAGTGCTCCGCCGCCTGATTTTGACTTGTCAGAAAACCATCCTCCCGGTTGTCCGTCTCTTCGTAGATAAGCTGCTTTGGCATAATATATATTTCCAAGTTCTCCATTGGTAATAATTTCTTTTGCTGCCCGGGCTTTTACATCAAATCGGCGAACCAGGCCCAGCATAAGCAGTTTTCCTGAATTTTTTTCTGCTTCAACCATTCTTTCTGCTTCCTTCGAATTCAGCGCCATGGGTTTTTCGCAAAGAACATGCTTACCAGCCTTAAGTGCCTTGATACTCAGTTCCGCATGAAGTTTATTCCAGACACAAATTGTTACTGCATCAATTTCAGTATTGGCAAAGATATCCTCAGCCTTTTCATAAACAGTTTTTATGCCATATTTTGAAGCCAGATTATTGGCTCTTTCTTTATTTACATCACATAGAGCAATAATCTCAACCTCGTTAAGTTTTCTAAACGCCCGAATGTGATATTCACTGATACTTCCGGCCCCAATTATTCCAATTTTAACTTTCATGTCTTTATTCAACTCCTCTACAGAATTTCACTAACATTAAGCTGGATTTTTTTTATTGCCTCTGCAATATCAAAAATATCCTCTTCGGTTCCAAGCAGAGCATTCTGTGAAATCCACA
>CAYSXD010000277.1:0-2773 GCA_964434925.1 uncultured Spirochaetaceae bacterium | reverse complement strand
CGTATCTGGCACTTTCCGCTCTGCTACATTCTCTCCGTTCCGGAGGACAACAACACGGTCGGAAATTTCCATAACCTCCTGAAGATGATGTGAAATAAAAATAACAGACTTCCCTTTGGAAACAAGCGTCTTGAGTGTGGAAAACAGCTCTTTTGTTTCCGTGGGAGCCAGAACCGCTGTCGGTTCATCCATTATAAGAATTTCCGCCTCGCGATAGAGGGATTTCAGTATTTCCAGCTTCTGCTTTTCTCCAATTGCCAGTGTCCACACATACGCATCGGGATCCAGCTGGAGCCCAAACTGTTCTTCTATCGCGAGGAGCTTCTTTTTAGCTTTTGCCGTGTTCAGAAAAAACGAACCCTCAACACCTATCATGACGTTTTCAAGAACAGTCTGACTGGGAACAAGGGTAAAATGCTGATGTATCATTGCGATGCCGTTTGCAATGGCATCGCCCGGAGACGCAAAGACCGTCTGTTTACCCCTGACAAAAAGTTTCCCTCCGTCAAGCTGGTAATAACCGAACAATACATTCATCAGGGTTGTTTTACCCGCACCGTTCTCACCTAGCAGAGAGACAATCTCTCCCGGGTAAAGTTTCAAGTTTACTTTATTATTTGCTATTACATCGAGAAACCGCTTTGTGACTTCCCGCATTTCTATTACAGGTTGTTTCTCCAAGAAAAACCCTCCTTCCTTTACACTAATCCCTGCAAGAATAAATCAGCCTGCAGAAAACTGCAGGCTGACCGCTTTTACCGTGGCAGGGTCTTAATCAGAAACAGGTTCTGATTCATCAACCGGAACGGTAAATGAACCATCCATGATCTTCGCTTTAACTGCCGCAACTTTATCTTTAACCTTTGCGGGAAGTTTTGAAGCAAACCCATGATACGGGGCAAGTTTAGCGCCACCCGCTGCCATCATTGACCATGCCTTCAGGTTGGCGGCCTTCCAGGTACCAGCCTGTACAGATTCAACACTCTTTTTAATAAGGGGATACACATCCCATACGCTGCTGGTAACAACAACATCCGGGGCCAGAGAATTCTGATCAGACATATTACCAAAAGCATAGACACCCGCTTCTTTAGCTGCTTCAAAAACGCCGAAACGTTCTGCATACAAATAATCGGCACCACTTTGAATCATTGCGACGGCTGCTTCTTTAGCCTTTGCCGGATCAAACCAGCTTCCAATAAAGGAAAGCTTTACTTTTACCTTGGGATTTACTGAAAGGGCGCCTGCCTTGAAAGCGTTTACAAGACGATTAACTTCAGGAATAGGAATTGCCGCGACAACACCCAGGGTATTGGATTTTGTCATCATTCCGGCAATAATTCCACATAAATAGGCCGGTTCATGAATCCAGTTATCAAATACTGAATAATTTGGTTCCTGAGGTCCATGTTCTGATCCAAAAGCGAAGGCAACATTAGGATAGTCTTTTGCTACCCGTCTTGAAGGCTCTTCACCAGCGAGGAAAGCATCCCCTACAATAAGATTAAATCCGCGTGACGCATATTCACGTACAACTTTTTCAAAATCAGCCGCCTGAACACCTTCTGCGAACTCATAGGTAATGTTCATTTCTTTGGCAACTTTTTCGCAGGCGGCATGGATAGCCCCGTCCCACGGTTCTTCAATTGATGTCTGGAAAATTGCAGCCATCTTGAAAGTTTTTGCAGCCTGTTTGGTATCCTTGCTACCACTGGCAAATAATACCGTTGTCGTCACAGCGGCAATCAGTACTAAAAGAACTAATCGCTTCATTTCTCTCCTCCGTTTCTAAGTTTTTCCCAAAATAAATTGGTAGAGAATAGACAGTATACTATGACATACCCTCGATAGCAAGATATTATTTTTATAATTCTTTCACTGCAGTAAGGTGTATGGTATACTTATTCTCATGAAAATAGATTTCCTTAAAAATCAAAAATTTTATCAGTCACTTTTTACAGATGCAGTAAATCCTCTTATTTTAACTGATGCTGCTGACAGAATGGTAGATGCAAACGAGGCATTTTGCTCTCTTCTCGGATATACCCATGAAGAAATTACGTCTCTTACCCTGAAAGACTTAATCCCGAAAGAAAAAATTCCCTCTGAGGGCAGTATTACGCTTAATGACATTAAAAATCATGCAAACAATATATTCGACACAGAAGATCTTCATAAGAACGGATCACGTATACCCGTTGAAGTGACTATATTCCCGTTAAACAGTTCCAGTGGCCCGCTGTTCTTTTCAATTGTAAGAGATATTCGCAAGAGAAAAGCTGTTGAAAAAAAGCTTATCCTCAGTGAAAAATTATATCGTTCTGTTTTTGAAAACGCTGGAGTCTCTCTATGGGAAGAGGATTTCTACGAAACAAAGAAAATACTCAACAATCTGATAAAAAAGGGGATAAAAGATTTAGGAACTTACTTCAGGGAAAATCCTGATTTTATTTTTTCAACTATTGCTACTATTAAAGTCCTCAATATTAATAATGAAACCCTTAGGTTGCTTGAGGCAGAAACAAAAGACCAGATCACCGGTTCCCTGGATTTATTATTGAATAAAAACGGGATAAAGATAATGGAAGAGGAACTCCTTGCTCTTGCTGACGGGAGAAAAGAATTCACCGCGGAAATGGAAGCACTTACTTTAACCAATAAGAAAATTACTGTTCTTTTTAAAATTAAGTTCTCCACTGAAAAAGAAAAGCTGAAACATACTATTGTAAGCATGATGGATATTACACAGCTTAAAAAAGCCGAACAATCCCTT
>CAYSXD010000276.1:0-2818 GCA_964434925.1 uncultured Spirochaetaceae bacterium | reverse complement strand
AGCCGTTTATGGAACACCCCAACGTTCATCTACCGGTTACGACATAAAGAGGTTAAACATGCTTTTGGCAGTTTTAGAAAAACGCGCAGGATTTAGGTTAGGTGCGAAAGATGTATTTTTAAATATTGCAGGAGGTATAAGAGTTGATGATCCTGCAATAGATTTAGCTGTAATAAGCGCCATTTTATCTTCAAATGAAGATATTGCAATTCCTCAAGATTTTTGTTTTGCTGCAGAAATTGGATTGGCCGGTGAAATTCGTCCTGTAAGTAGAGTTGGACAGCGTATTTTAGAAGCAGAAAAACTTGGTTTTCATAAAATATTTATTTCAAAATTTAACAAGGTAAACAGTTCTAGTTATACCATTAAAATTATAAAAATTACAAAAGTTGAAGATATTTTTTCTAATTTATTTACATAAAAAAAACTTGAGATAAACTCAAGCTTTTTATATAAATTTAACAACAATTTTATCTCTTATTTGCTTCTATTATGTACTTTTCTAACGCCATAGTCATTGAAGGAGTTTCAGGAGTTGGAGCCTGAATACTACACTTTAACCCGGCTTTAGTTGCTGCTTTTACAGTTGAATTTCCAAAAACAGCTATACGAGTATTGTTTTGTTTATAATTAGGGAAATTCTTAAATAAAGAGTCTATTCCTGATGGACTAAAAAACACCAAAATATCATAAAAAACATCTTCTAAATTTGATAAATCACTAACTACCGTTTTAAATAAAATGGCCCTATTCCAGTTAACATTAATTTCATTTAAAACTTCTGGGATTATCTCTTTCAACTTATCAGATGATGGTAGTAAAAACTTTTCGTCTTTGTACTTTTTAATAATTTTAGCTAATTCAGGAAATGTTCTTTTTCCTACATAAATCTTACGTTTACGATATACAACATACTTCTGTAAATAAAAAGCAACCGCTTCAGACTGACAAAAATACTTCATATCATCGGGTACTGTAAATCGCATTTCTTCTGCAATTCTAAAAAAATGATCAACAGCATTTCTACTTGTTAAAATAATAGCCGTATAATTATTTAAATCAATTTTTTGGACTCTAACATCTTTTGCTGAAACCCCTTCAACATGAATAAACGGCACAAAGTCTATTTTAACTTTTTGCTTTTCCATCAATTCAACATAAGGAGAGTTTTCAGTTTTAGGAGGTGGCTGAGAAACTAGTATTGTTTTCACTTTCATAAGCTTCAATTTTATTTTTAAAAAGTTAGTTTTAAAACAATTATTAAAGGCGCTATTTCAAGGGCGCAAATGTACAAAATAAAATAGAACAAGTTATTAAAAATGAGCTTTTTATTCATTGAAAGCATTAAAACATACCTTACAATTAATAAGAACACAAATAAAATTACTGTAATTTCAAAAAACAATTTGTTGTAATATTTTAAATAAACACTTACAAACAAAAATGGTAACACCCATAAAATCACGTTGTTAAAGTAGTTTAATTTATCGAAAACTATTTTGCTATATTCATCTTTCAAGCTAAATAGATATGCTAGTAAAAAACCCAATACATAAACTAGACCAAAATACAAACTAACCAAAAATAGAATTAATAAATAACCCTTAAAGTTCAATATTTCACTATGAAACCCAAAATAAACATTGGTTAAAAAAAACAATAACGACAACACTAAAAGTTGTACACAAAAAAGTAGGATTTGAAATCCGTTTAATAGTCTTCTTTTTTCTTTGTTAAAGTATATTGAAAGAT
Source organism: uncultured Spirochaetaceae bacterium (assembly GCA_964434925.1). Lineage (GTDB taxonomy): Bacteria > Spirochaetota > Spirochaetia > B11-G9 > B11-G9 > S145-15. The sequence continues at coordinate 1,066 of CAYSXD010000276.1, read as the reverse complement.
ATTTTCTTGAAAGGAAGAATACATTTGTACGAAACAACCTTTCATTAAATACTACTTTGGTAATTGTTAAAATAATTAAAATTGCTAAAAAAACAATTGTTATCCAATCTTTATTTTGAGATATTATTTTTATAGCTTCTAACATTAATTTAAGGAATATTTTTAACGCAAAATTAGGAATAATTTGTTTTATCTTTGTCAAATAATTTTGTTAGATGTCAAATACACTTGTTATAATTCCTACATACAATGAAAAAGAAAATATTGAAGCCATTATTAAAGCAGTATTTTCTCAGGAAAAACAATTTGATATATTAGTTGTTGATGATAGCTCTCCAGATGGAACATCTGAAATTGTCTCTAATCTTCAGCGTAAATTTTCAAACTTATTTTTAGAAATCAGAAAGGAAAAAAACGGCCTTGGGGCTGCGTATATTCATGGTTTTAAATGGGCTTTGAGTAAAAATTACGATTACATTATAGAAATGGATGCTGATTTTTCGCATAATCCAAAAGATTTAATACATTTATACAATGCTTGCGCTATTGATGGAGCTGATTTTTCAATAGGATCAAGGTATTTAGATAACAAAATTAACGTAGTTAACTGGGATATTAAACGGTTACTTTTATCCTATTTTGCTTCAAAATACGTAAAAATTATTACTCAAATCCCCATTTTTGATACCACGGCTGGTTTTGTTTGTTACAAAAGCAATGTATTGAGAAATATTGAATTAGATAAAATTAAATTTGTTGGATATGCATTTCAAATTGAGATGAAGTTTAAAGCTTGGAAACGAAATTTTAAACATAAAGAAATCTCTGTTATTTTTACTGATCGAAAAAAAGGAACTTCAAAAATGAGTGGCTCCATAATTTCAGAAGCTGTGTTTGGAGTTATAAAAATGAGATTGCAAGGGTTACCTAAATAAAAAAGAAAAAGAAAAAATATGAGTTTAACACTTATTAAAAATGCTAAAATTGTTAATGAAGGAGAAACAATTGAGGGAGATGTATTAATTGATGGGGAATATATTGTAGATATAGACTCTTCAATAAGTCC
>CAYSXD010000275.1:0-2845 GCA_964434925.1 uncultured Spirochaetaceae bacterium | reverse complement strand
GGACCTCTTGACGGCCATTCTATTAATATGCTGATCAGGGTGTTGGAAAATGTAAAGAAACTGCGGAAACCGGTTGTTGTTCATGTTGTTACCCGGAAAGGTAAGGGGTTTAAGTTAGCGGAAGATAATCCTGTAAGGTATCATGGAATTGGCCCTATGACAGCTGTAGACGGCAGGATTGAACCGGGAATAGGGACTACCTTCACGGAAGCTTTTGCCGAATGCCTTGTTAGACTCGCCCAAAAGGATAAACGCATTGTGGCAGTGACTGCCGCCATGGTGAAGGGAACAGGGTTATCTGCGTTTCAGGAGAAGTTTCCTGAAAGATTTTTTGATACAGGTATTGCAGAACAGCATGCGGTAACCTTTTCCGCGGGACTTGCTACCACCGGTCTTAAACCGGTAACCGCTATCTATTCAACCTTTATGCAGCGTGCAGTGGACCAGGTTATCCATGATGTTGCTCTTCCCCGGCTCCCGGTAGTTTTTGCGATAGACCGGGCGGGACTTGTACCGGATGATGGGGAAACACATCAGGGGGTTTTTGATATTTCTCTTTTTAGGGCTGTTCCCGGTATGGAAATTCTTTCACCTTCAACACAGGAAGAAATGGAAGCTATGCTTACCTATGGAATAAAGAGTTCAGGACCGGTAATGATCCGCTACCCCAAGGCAATATGTCCGGTATCGTATAACGGGACAGAAGAACCTCTGCAAAAAGGACGGGGAACTTTTATAAATGAAAGGAGAGGGAACATACTCCTGGTTGTAACAGGGGGGCTTGTTGAAGAAGCTCTGGGAGCGTCTGTAATTCTTGCGGCGGATGATATTGTTGTTGACATTTACAATGTACGATTTATCAAACCTATTGATGAAGAGTATTTTAAGGAAATCCTTTCTCTGTACAGAGAGGTGTTTTTTCTGGAAGAAAACATGGGAGAAGGAGGTATAGGGGAGTATGCTATGTCACTTGCCCGTCATCAGCATCTCATGCCGGAAATACAGAGTCTGTCTGTCCCGGATGAGTTTATTCCTCAGGGTACCCGCTCTGAACTTTTACGGTATTGTGGATTTGACAGGGCGGGTATTGCTCAATCAGTTTTGTCCGCACTTGCAGTAAAGTCTTCTCTACCCAATTAGATGGCTTTATAAATACTATCGGGGTCAAAAACTTTTATCCCGTCAATACGCAGTTCTTCTTTTTCAATAACCTTATGGAAACAGCTGAAATAACCTGTATGGCATGCCGCGACACTTTGTTTTACCTTGTAGAGGAGACTGTCATTATCACAGTCAAGGCGAATTTCCACAATTTTCTGAATATGTCCGGATGTTGCGCCCTTTTCCCAGATTTTCTTTCTACTCCGGCTGTAATAATGAGCTCTTCCTGTTTTCAGTGTTAGCTCAACTGCCTCCCTGTTGGCAAAGGCCAGCATTAGTATCTGACCGGTATCTGCCTCCTGGGCAATAACAGGGACGAGGCCGTTCATCTTTGTAAAATCAATGTCAGGGACATACACTGTCTTTACTCCTCTTCGAAGGATACTTCATTTGACAGGCGAAATCAAGTAAGTGTTAAAACAGATATTTTTTCGAGGTGGAATTCGGCTTTCAGAGCTTTTGGAGATTTAGGAACCCATTTCCCCTTTACTAATTCAAGACCGTAGTCGGTAGTGAGTTTATTAATCAGCCCGTTATAGAGATTTTGTGCGGTATTTTTTAAGGAATCATTCTCCCCACCTGAAGGAAAGTGGGGATCATCCAGTTTAATACCACTGGTCATTATTCCTTCCGTCAGCATTTTAGCTGCCAGGAAACGGTCATATTTATCGACACCAAAGACAAGAAAATCATCCAGAATACCCATAATCTCCCAGGTGATTTGTTCCGCCTGTGAATAAACCCCCGCATCTTTATCCTGATTGCTGAACCTGACAGGGAGTGTATCTATGATCATATCCAGATGGTTAACAAGATATTCCAGATTGAAAATACCGGTCGCACAGTTGAAAAGAGCGGGATTATCCGATTTCTCATGTTTTTCTATTTCCTCTTTTGAAATGGCGGAACCCAGGTCAACACAATTAAGCCTGCCGTCTGTCTGACGGATAAGGATACCTCCCTTAATATCAACGGGAGTTTTAAATGAAAAATCGAATGCTGCCTGTTTTCCGCTCAATGCGAGGAGTGCCAGTGAGACCGGGTCAACAGTGCTACCCAGATTATCAATATTTCCAAGATAAACGTATTGTTTCCCCTGACTGTACAGCCAGGTATAAATATCCTTCAATACAAAGAAATTCTGGCCATGCCCTCCCGGTAAGGGAAGCATGCTGTTCTTTTCTCCCCAGGCAGAGGTGTAAAGTTCCAGTGGTTTTCCACTCTGCAACGGGGTAAAGGCTGCCAGGAGAGGTTGAACTCCGGTTTTTGTTTCAGCAATAGGAATCCCTGTTTCCCTGATCAGATCTTTTAGGTAAGGACTTTCTCTGTATATCTTGAGTTCTTCATAAATTTGAGTATTATTATAGGTACTCGTCATCTGAAAAAGAGGGAAAAGGGCTTTTTCTTTTGTACCGGTAAGTATCTGGTATCTGAGTGCCTGAATAAGAACTCCCCTGAGTTTCAATTCCATAAAAGAAGGGCCTGGAGTTCCGTCTTTTTGGATGATAGCGGGGGTAATTCCCTTTGCTTTTTCCATGGACAGTTCCGCACATTTAGAAAAAACTTCTTCATAGAGATTGAATAATTCCGGATTGAATGCTTTGTTTTTCTTTTTATCAATATAACTCGTTGCTGAGCCACCGTTTAAAATACCAAAAACAGTTTTTGGATAGAGAAGAACTCC
>CAYSXD010000274.1:0-2851 GCA_964434925.1 uncultured Spirochaetaceae bacterium | reverse complement strand
GCCTTCTTTTTTTGCCTTGGAAGCAAAATAAGTGTACCTGTTACGCGCCTGTGATTCTCCTGCAAACGCTTTTAATAAATTTTTCTCAGTTTCAGTTCCTTTTAATTCAGTCATATGTTCTCCTTTAAGATCTTGACAGCCATGCAAAAAGTTCCGGAATAAAAATTTTACAGGCAAATCATGTTTATCATAACAGCCACGGGCCGATTCGGATCTGTTCCGGATTAGCCCACGACAAAGCATGGGCCGAAGGCGCGGAGCCAGCTCCTGTAATTAACGGTACTTGGCAGGAGTATGATATAAAAAATAATTAATTAGTATTTTTCGCAATCTGTTTGACAGCATCGGAAAAACCCGCTGTGCTGCCAAGCATTATGCATCCGACAATTTCACCATTTTTCTTCACTATTTTACGATATATTTGATCGCTCTCCTCTATCTCCGTTTCAAGGATATTTTCAGGATCAATGTCACCTGCTGACGCAAGATCAATGCCAGCCACTTTGAGACGATTGGACGGCACAACGGCCGTGAAATTTTTCAATGTTCCCGCCATATTTGCCCCTGCTACTCTTCCCTGTTCCTGTGCTTCCGGCCAGATGCAAAAATTGGTCTGTTCAAACTGGGCGACATCTCCGGCAGCATAGATATTTTCAAGGTTTGTTTTCATTCCGGAATTGACAATAACTCCACGGTCTGTTTCAAGGTTTAATTTTTCCGGCAAATCAAGGTCAGGCCTGACCCCTGCGGAAAAGAGAACCATATCTGCCCTTAGCACTTCACCGGATTCCAATTCCACACCTGTTACAATTGCATCTCCTGTTATTTGAGTTGTTTTTGCACCAAGCCTGAACCCAAAACCCTGTTTTTTCAGCATTTTTTTCAGCAAAACCGCTCCTTTGGAATCCATCTGCCTTGGCAGGAGCCTGTCAAAAAATTCAACTACAACAACCTTGATTCCCCTTTTAATCAGTGCGTGGGCAGCTTCAAGTCCAAGAAGACCTCCTCCTACGGCCACTATATTATTTGCAGCAGCCGCAGCTTGAACAATATTTGTTGCATCTTCAAAACTGCGGAGGCTGAAAACATTGTCTTTGTCACTGCCTTTAACCGGAGGTATAAAAGGATTGCTTCCCGTTGCAATCAAAAGAGAATCATAGGTAAAAACATTCCCGTTCCGATCCATTACCTGCTTTTTTGAGTGATCAATCCCGGTAATTGTAATTCCAATTTTAAGATCAATTTTATAATCCGTATACCATTTATCATCTTTTATAATCAAGTCCGTTTTATCAACAAGGCCGGCCACAAAATCAGGCAGTCTTATTCTGGAATAAAAAGGAATTTTCTCTTTTGTAACCATTGTAATCACGCCGTCAGGGTCATTTCTACGAATTTTTTCTGCAGCAGTGGTTCCGGCTACGCCATTTCCGATAATCAGGTATTGCTTTATTAAACGGGACATATGATTATTCTCCTTCCTGTTACTCAATGGCAAATCTTGCCAGTTTATCCTGGCTTGGAATATATTGACCTACGGCAACAAGTTTTTTGTTAAATTTAACGCAATCCACAACTGTATTCCACAGTGCTTCCAATTGTGTTTTTTCCTTGTTCAATTATTTTATGGTGTTTACTTTACAAACCTCACAAAACTTTAAAAACTTCTTCAGAGCTTTAAGATTTCTTACCTACAAGATCCATACCACTGTTAATAAACGGGGAGAAATACTATCCCACCCCATTTTAAAAGTCCAATAAATGTATTATGATACACTTATGTCTTAAAAATATCTGTATCACAGAAACTACTCTGTCATGATGCTTTTCCATTCGAGCCTTCAAATTATCCCATATGTCAAAATTATTGCTTTATGCAATTGAGAGACAAAACTATCTTTATTCGTTCGGCGATTTTTGTCGTTTTGTTCATTGTTGGCTAAGAATAAAGAAAAGCCCTCTTTTCTCACAAGTTATTTACATACTTAAGGACATCACGCTTTATGACTTTGCTGCAAATATAAATTTTACGTGCTTATTTTTCAGAGGGCTTTTTCTTTTTTAAAACCATCTTGTCGTACTGTTTAATTTCTTCATCTTCTTTCATTAACTTTTCTTTGTATCGATCCTCGTCAAAGTGAATGATAGGAGTTAGGCTGTTTAATTTATAAAGATGACATTCACCGGGATTGTCCCTATTCCTGTCAAGAAATACCGATATATCTAATTCTTTCTCAATAAAATCATGTGCAATTTTATTTGGAACATTTTTATGAACTATGACTGTCACATCATGTCCCTTTAGAGTCATTTTGCATAGATTCTGTTTTGCTAATTCTATTAATTCTTTATTGTGCTCAGCATCCATTGGCATCTCCTTTTTGATAAAAATATCTTTACCGTTAATTTTAAACTTGTAAAACTTGACTGTTAATTCATTAATTTTTTGATAGAGATTGTCAATGGAATAAGGTTTTTCTAAAAAATCATCCATTCCTATTGCCAAATATTCATCTTTGGCCCTTAAATTACCCGTTAATGCCATAATGGGGAAATATTTCAAGTTTTGGCGGATGATTTTTGTGGCTTCCAAACCATTCATTATGGGCATGTCAATATCCATCAGGCAAAGATCGTATTTTCCTTCATTTATTTGGGCTTGATCAACTGCCTCTTGGCCATTTGAAGCCATATCAAATTCAAATCCCCAACGTCCCATTAATTTTCCAGCCATAAACTGGAGGGAAGCATCATCTTCTGCTATTAAAATTCTCATATTAAAATTTCCTCCCGCCGAACGCCATAAATAACCTGACCGCTGTGCAGCTACCTCTTAACTTTGTTGACGGCT
>CAYSXD010000273.1:0-2884 GCA_964434925.1 uncultured Spirochaetaceae bacterium | reverse complement strand
ATAATATCGACCGCTTTCTGGGAACCAAGAGACTTTTCAAGAAGTTCCCTGGCGTAATCAATACCTCCGGAGGTAATAAAATCCTGTGCCATCATAAGCTCTTTAAATTCCATCAGCACTCGATCGCGTGCCTCAGGTTCCACATTATCCAGTCTGGCAATTTCAAAAGTAAGTGTTTCTATTTCATCTTCCCGAAGGTGGTTAAATATTTCCGCTGAAATTTCAGAGCCAAGCGTTACCAGAAAAATAGCGGCTTTCTGACGCCCCGTCAGTTCCTTACTGATTTTTTTCTTACCTGCTTCCACTTTTGCCATCTATTCCTCCACTAGCCAGGTACGTATCAGCTGGGCTACATCTTCAGGATGTTCTCTGGCCATATTAATTGCGTTTTCCTGCATCTCCATGCGTGCACGTTCTTCAACAGACATGGCAACATCCATCTCCTCTTCTTCCGCACTCTTGAGGGCCGCTTCCCGCATCATCTGATGCTGCCGTGCAAGTTCCTCTTCTCTCAGCCTTCGCCGCCTTTCCATTTCACGTGATATCAGTCTAAAAATAATAAAAGCAATAATAAGAACGGCTACACCAATAATAGAATAAAGAATAGCCTGCTGCATTTTCTTTTGGCTCTGATATTTTTCATCTTCGTTTCTAAACTGAGAGGAACGGTCAAACTGCAGCGTTTCCACAGAAACAGAATCGCCTCTGTTCTTATCAAAACCAATGGCATGTTCCACGAGAGAACGCGCCTTTTTCAACTGCTCATCGGTTACGGGTGTATAGACCCGTTTGATTTGACCGTTTTTATTAACTACCAACACACCTTTGCTGTTAAATTCCTTTTTCCAGGTCCCGTCAAGTGCAACGCCAATACTAATCCGTTGTATATCCCAGGGACTTTTTTCTTCAACTATATTCCGTGTGTTAACTTCCTGATTCTGTATTTTGGACTCTTTCGAGTAGTTGCCAACAAGATTATCCAGCTGCTTGTATGCCGGAGGCGTCTGCCCCTCCTGTCCCGGAGGTCCTTCAGGATTGAACCCCGTCCCTTTAAAGGTTTCTGATGTCGTTTCAGTTGAACGAGGAATTGAAAGAACATAACTTGACTCATCATACGGGGTATTGGGATTATCCACTTTTGTTGTAATTGGGAAGTGCTCCTCGGTTTTTACCGTTTCTTTATGGAAATTAAGTGCAATATTAACTTTCAAAATACTTACACGTTCCGGACCAAATATCTGGGAAAGCTCAGCAAGTATTTGCGTTTTATACTGATTTTCAAGTAATTCCTTCTGCCGGAGTTGACGTTTAGTCAGTTCAAGCCGATCAAACTGGGCCATATCGGCAAAGTCGTTTAAAATAACACCGTTAAAATCAGAAATAACAATATTATCATCTTTAAGGCCTTCCACGGCAAACTTAATAAGTTTTACTATTCCTTCAATTTTTTTCCTGTTTGTTGTTATGTCGGACCCCGGCCGGGGTGTAATAATAACTGAAGCAGTTACAGGATTCTGATCTGCCTGGAAAAGTTTATCTTTGGGTAAAACCAGCGTTACTTTCGCGGAATCCACATCATTTAATGCTTCAATATGCTGTTCCAGGTTCTTTGTTATTGCTTCACGTAAATTAACATTACGTTCAAAATCAGTCAGGCTCCATCTGTCCATTTTAAAAACGTCCCAGGGTGATGTTTCTTTTGGTATAAGATCATCTCGCAAAAGAACAGCAACCATTCTTCGTGCGGTAGCCTTATCCTTAACGTAAATCATTCCACCATCAGCAATTTTGTGAGGAACCCCCTCCTTATCCAGTGCAATGGAAATTCTGTCAAGTTGTCCCGGATCTGTTATTGCTGAGGAAATTAACGGAACCATATCCGGAGATGAACTAAAACCCAGCAACAGAACCAACCCTACTACAGTTACCCCTATTACCGTCAATAAAATAATCTTTTGTATGGTTGACCACTTTTCCCAAAGGGTTTTTATCTGGGTCACCATTTTTTTCAGCCATTCATTCATTCTCCCCTCCCAAAAAGAATGCTGTTAACGTATATTTATTATCTCTTTGTAAGCTTTCAATGCATTATCTACCACACTCTTTGTCATCGAAACGGCCATATTAGCTTCTGCCATCGCAATTGTTACATCATGCACATTAACGCTCTCAGGATTTGTAATATACTGCTGCGTTAACGTCGCACTTTTCTGTATAAGATCATTTGCGCCGTTAACTGCTTTAGTTACGAGATTGCCAAACCCGGAATCCTTCCCGTTTTGACCAACGTCCCCCTGTATAGAACCTTTTATATGTCCCGGATGGGTTACTTCAAGGTTAATCTTATTTCCAATTACTTCACCGGCTCCAAATAGTTTCATTTATTACCTCCCAATTTCCAGAGCTTTCATAAACATCATTTTACTTCCGTCCACAACAGCTACATTCGCCTCGTAGGAACGGGAAGCAGAGATCATATCTACCATTTCCTCAACAATATTTACATTCGGCATTTCAACATATCCCTTCTGAGGACCACTCTTGATTGCGTCCGGATGGGTTGGATCGTACACAAGTTTCGGTTTGGCATCTTTGTCCTTTTCAATTTCCACGATTCGAACCCCCTTACCAATTCCATTATCAAGAGAAGAGGGTAAAAAGGGTGAACGCCAGTAAGGCTGTTGAACTCGTGGTCTGAAGATAACTCTGCTTCGCCGAAAGGGGCCTCCCTCCGGAGTTCGCGTCGTATCCACATTCGCAATATTATTGGAGATTACATCAAGTCTCGTCCGTTGGGCACTCAACCCGGATGCGGCTATATTTATACTACTAAAAATTCCCATACTACCCCACCTACCTTAATACAATATTAAGACGTGAAAAT
>CAYSXD010000272.1:0-2887 GCA_964434925.1 uncultured Spirochaetaceae bacterium | reverse complement strand
ACACCAGCATATCTCCTTCAATTGATAGAACTGGCTCAACTAATGTTGAAAGTTCTACATCAAATTCAAGAATGTCTCCTTCACAACCTAATCGGTTAAGAACAGAAAAGTATAGTCTCCTGTTTTCAACAACTGAGTTAATAACATATTCTGTATCAGTAAACTCAACAAAATCTGTAAATGTAGCATCCAAATAATGTCTAAATTTACTCCCAGCAGGTATCTCACCAAAATTAATTATTGCATCATCGCCCCCACAAATAGTTAATTTACTCTCTACTGGCGAAGCATTTATTAACTCTACCCTATCAATGGTAACCATTGTGATACTGGCAGACGCACAAGAAGGATAGCCGCCAATAAGCTCTATAGTACTCTCACCAACCAATAGCTTAGTTGTATCTAATGGAATCGAGATCCCGAACCCTGTGCCTATGATTGGAGATGAACTTGAACCATCATTATACATAAATTCATACGCCACTCCAAATTGAGAATTATCAATCATTACATTCACTAGCTGATCAATACAATTTTCACTATTGGAAACAGTAATTGATTGATCTATTCCTCCTTTTTCAATCATCAATGTAAATCGAACATTGAATGATGCTGGTGCGGTTGTAATCGCAAATTGGTAAGTGCTTTCTGTATTTAATTGTATCGTTTGATCCAAATATTTGTCATATAAAATATAACTTTCTCCAAATCTTATCCCATTGCTTAAATCAAACGAAATAGTATAGTTGCCGGGCTTAGTATCTCCTATATTTAACCGAATAGTTTTACTACAATACTCATCGGTTACAGCATTTATTGCTAAGGCTATTGAATCTTCAGACAAAGATGACAAATTAAAATACTCATTTAATCTTTTAAAAGCATCTTCAATCTTATTGTAATCATCTACTACACTAGAATTAAATTTAATATATGCTAAGTCCTCTAAATTTCCATCTGATAATTTTATTTCAATATAATGAGGGTTCTCATTAGAAATTCTATAATAAGTAGCACCAAGGCTATCATATTTAGCCTCTTCTGTAATCGTTAATGTTGGATTTGCTGTAGTTGTTTGAATCCAAAATGCTTGCCATGGGGCAATAATGCCATCGGTTAGCGAACCAACACTGCCATCCCAATAGTGATAACCTCCTCCTCCACTTCCGTCACCATTATCGGGTACGGCTACAGAATTAGTAATGCCATTCATATTCCAAGCTGCGGTATTAGAAGGCTCCCACTTAATAGGTGAAGCATAAGGGTTTCCTATCAGATTCCAACCATCATTTATTGCTCCTTCGGCTAATGGTGTAATACTAATATCTCCTTGAATAATAAGTTCTGTGCTTGTTGGTACATTATAATCAATAGACTCAACATTGTTTTTACCTGGTGAAGGATATAAGTTAGAATTCACAGTTGAGCTTGATGTGAACACCAAACTTGTATTCTCCAACCCTAACTGACCTGTTTGGTTAGAGGAGTTAATTGTGCCTGCTCCTGATATCCTAACCACACTTTCCGATAAATCTAGGGTGCTTCCATTCTCAATTTCAATCCCTCCTCCATTCGAAGAACCCAATGTTACAGTCAAAGTTGGTGGTCCACTTATTACAGTTTCTGATCCATTTCCAACTTTAAAATTATAAAATGAAAGATCTCCATCGGTAGTTAATGTTTGTGCCCCATCTCCATTAAAACTTAAACTAACCTTTGTGTCGTCAGTAGTAGGATTTTGAATTCCAATAAAAGTAACATTTCCTCTAACTTCTAAAGTTGAAGAATTATTTACCTCGCCTACTATTTGTGTATTGCTATCAACAATAAGGTTTCCTTCTATTTTGGTAATACCAGCAGTTAATGTTTTAATACCTCCTTCTAAGAGAGAGATGTTACCATAAGTCGCGAGACCAATAATCGCATTATTGTTTAAAAAATTAATTTGACTATTGACATGAGCATTTTCAATAGCTATTGGTTGATTCGTATAAATGTTAATAACTGAACTAGCATTAGCTATAATTTTACCCGTAAAATTTCCAATTATATCCAATTGACCCGAAGTTTCAATAATTAATTGAGATTCTACACCCTCGATATTTAACGTATCATTAATACTAGCTGAATTATTCACAATAAAATTCATAAAATCACCTGAGAAAGAAGCGGGAGAATCCCCCCAGGAGTATCCTCCCAAGAATCTAGTTGGCTTAGATCAGCCTCTGGTTTGGAATAGAAATTAACCACTGGTTGGTCATAAACTGATATTTTGTAGCATTGCATAATTCCAGAAACTCCTCTTCCTCCATTGTCTGAATATGGGGTTGCACAGATTTCATAATGTCCATTCCTCACTTCCCATTCAGGTGAATTTATTTGAGGACGCAAAAAGAAATTATTATTAACAATTCTTATTTTCTGATCAGTATTAATAGAGAACTTGAGACTACTTGTATTGGCATTGCAAATGGCTTCAATATTAATTTCATCGAGATTAAGTAAATTCAAATTCAATATCATTGACTCTTTTAACGGCATTACATCTTGATTTGTAAACCCATCTATCAAAACTAAATCCAATACCTCTGGTTCACTAGCACCTACACTATTTACTGCTTCAATAGTCATGGTATCTCTCGAAATTTCCCCTGTGTTATCAGAAACAGCCAACTCAAAAGTATATATTCCTAAAGGCAAACCATCAATCCTCAGAAATAATGAATCACTTTGATCAATTATTAACTCAGCACCTGTCAACTGTCTCCATTCAACATTAATAACCTCCCCGTCCCAATCAAAAAATCTGCATTAATGTAGAATTCATTCTCTCTAGTATTTAGTTTCCTAATTAACATATCAATATTTATGCAATAGTGAGGCTGTC
>CAYSXD010000271.1:0-2928 GCA_964434925.1 uncultured Spirochaetaceae bacterium | reverse complement strand
TAATCACTTGATTACTTAGAGAACACAATTATTCTCAGTGCAGTTTTAAGAATTAAAAAATTTCACTATTAATTTAGTTGGAATTGTTTTTTTCTATCTCTTATTTTAATATTACATGAAGGAAAAGTAAAATGTCAAAACAGGTATCCGAACATTCTCAAGTACCCACAATGGTTTCTTTTATTGGAGATCTTCCCAATATTCTCTCACTGGCGGGCCTGTTATGCGGAGTTCTAGGCATTTACTACGCTCTATTGAGTAATTTTTATTTTGCACTCATTGGAATCCTGTGGGCAGTTTTTTTCGACTGGATTGATGGAATCGTTGCCCGAAAAATAAAAGGACGTACCGAGCTTCAACAAGCTTATGGGCAGCAGCTTGATTCGTTGATAGATATAGTAAGTTTTGGTATATTTCCTGCAATATTTCTTTTAAGTTACGGTAGGTTCAGTCTATGGTTCCTCCCGGGATCCTTTTTTATTGTTGCTGCCGGTGTAATAAGATTAAGTTATTTCAACATTTTCGGCCTGAATGACGACAATAGCTATAAAGGGCTGGCATTGGACAACAATGTTATTGTCCTTTCTTTTCTGTTCCTATTTGAAGGTTTTTTCAGCCATGAAATATTTTCAATAATACTGTATGTATTTATGATAATCCTGTTGATAGGTAATCTTTCCTCTGTACGTATACCAAAACTCACCGGAAAGTGGTTTTATGCCCTTATTATCTACATTCTGGTGTTGACTGTCCTCTTTGTCCGGATGGGAATATGGCAGAAAACATGAAAATATTTCTAACCCGGGTAGACAGTTATTGAAATACTGTCCTGGTCTCATGTACTAAAACAGGACTATTTAAAATTTTCTGTATCTTGACACTGCATTATCGAAAATATACATTTAATCCAACTTCTTTTCAGTTTAGAAGAAGTGTAGTTAGTAAAATATCCGGAACACGGAACAGCAAAGCATAAGCAATAGCTATGATTTATAATACTGAACGTATAAAAATATCTTTTGCTGTTTTACAGAATATTTTTTACCATTTATGTTTTCAGGAACACGATGGAACCGGAGAGATGGAGGCTTCCAAATGAAAAAACTTCTTGTATTCCAAACGGATTTTGGTCTGGTGGATGGAGCCGTAGCTGCAATGTACGGTGTAGCGAACAGTGTGGACTATACCTTGAAAATACAGGATCTGACACATGATATTCCTCCCTACAGTATATGGGATGCCTCATACCGCCTTTTCCAGACAATTGAATACTGGCCAAAAGAAACAGTTTTTGTATCGGTTGTAGACCCTGGAGTAGGCTCCGGACGAAAAAGCGTTGTGGTTAAAACGACAGACGGAAAATACATTGTGACACCGGATAACGGAACACTTACCCATATAAAAAAATATGCCGGCCTTTCGGAGGTTAGGGAAATTGACGAAACTCTTCACCGGCGGGAAAATACGGAACACTCATATACGTTTCACGGCAGGGATGTTTACGCGCTTACAGGCGCAAAATTAGCATCGGGTAAAATAACTTTTGAGGATATAGGCTCTGTATTACCGGTTGAATCTATTTCTGAGCTGGAAATTGGTAAAATCCATACTGGTCAAAACTATGTAAAGGGAAATATTGATATTCTCGATATCCGGTTCGGAAGTCTCTGGACAAACATTCCCCGCGATACGTTTCTCGGTGTCGGATTTAAACACGGAGAACGTGTTGAGGTTATCATCCGGAACAATTCGGTTCTGGCATATAACAATAGAATTACCTATGGTAAATCATTTGCCGATGTCTACGTAAGTGAGCAGATTATCTATGTTAATTCAGTCTACAATATGGCCCTTGCAATAAATCAGGGGAATTTCGCCAAAGCTTACAATATAGGTACAGGACGGAACTGGGAAATCGAATTTCGAAAAATAGACAATTAATTCAGTTTCTGCTATGAGGCACTGCGGACTTAATTATTTTCGTACAGTATGCTTTCTTTGGAGACACTATGAAGTTTTACGATAAATCCACCGGGTTTTTTATAGCGGAACCTGAAGTTAACCCCTTCGAAAAGGGTATAGCTCACCATGCTTCTGTTTTGGATTCATCAAAATCATTAATCCTCTCAGCTTCAGGATGGAGAAAAATATTCGCAAAAGATGGTAATGAGGAAAGCACCATAGTAACAATTTCCCCTGCGGATAAAATTATTGCAGGAGTTATGGCTCTTGCTTTTTCCCGTTTTATACGAAAAAGAACAGGCTTGAATAAGCCCCTCATTACTGTCGGGATGGATAGTCGACCTACAGGCCCTGCTATTGGTGATATAATGAACAGAGTTTTTATCTCCGAAGGTTTACGGCTGCAGAGTTTGTTCATTGTTGCCGCTCCCGGGATAATGGCCTATTCCTCAACATCACCGGATATTAACGGTTTTGCCTATATTTCCGCCAGCCACAATCCGGTAGGACATAATGGTCTTAAATTCGGAATGGACGGGGGTGTTATTGGAGGAGCAGATTCAAAGCAGCTTATTACAACTTTTAAAGAACTTCTTTGCACTCCTGACATTGTTAAAATTATTGTTGATTGTGTATCAGAAACTAATACACAGGTGTACAGAGATATTCTGAATAATGTATCAACCGAAAAACAGAACGCTTACAACGCATATTTTTCTTTTGCACGAAAAATTATTTCCGGTTCGGAGAATGAAGAAACTCAGAATAATTTTTTTCTTGCTCTTAAAGAGAGTGCTGTAAAAAAACCTACAGGTGTTATTGGTGAATTGAACGGCAGTGCCCGATCACTTTCCATCGACAGAGAAATACTTTCCTGTGCAGGCATTAAAATTCTAACCTTTAATGATACACCAGGAAAGATTGTTCACCGCATCGTTCCAGAAGGGTACAGCCTTGATGACTGCC
>CAYSXD010000270.1:0-2932 GCA_964434925.1 uncultured Spirochaetaceae bacterium | reverse complement strand
GATGGGAAAAACGGCAAACGGGATAAAGAATCGTATGTCAGTATCGATGATTTATTGTTCGAATTGTGATAGAAAAATACCGATACAATGTCAAAATAACTGACTCTTATGCAGCTGGCAATACTTCTATTATGTAAACAGAGGCATCATCCCTTTAACCTTTACAAGGTCCTTCATCTCGCTGTTATCGATTTTGGATTCAAACCCGGAAGCAGCTTTTAGAATATGTGGAAGCAGATGTATATCGCCGGCGGTGTTGAGGAAAATTTGTTCATTGCTCAGTGCCCAATGGACTGCCGTTTCAATTTCTTCAGGTTTGCTTAAAGGCTCATACCATGTGGCAAAAGTAGTATCCTCTGCATTTTTTTTCGGTCCCAGGGCAATGGTTTTAATAGCCTGGAGGGCAATATTTTTTTCTCTGCATTGATCAGCCAGTTTTTCAAAACCTGTTCGATAATTCGTATTCTGCATCATCATGTAGTTATATGGCAGGAGAACGGAATTAAAAGAATACTTCTCCAGACTTTTCAGGTGCATCCGGGGAGCCGTTGTCCCGTGGCCGGTAACACCGAGAAACCGGACCAGTCCCTTCTCCCTGGCCTCAATAAAAGCTTTGAGCGCTCCATTTTCACCCATTGCCGTTTCCCATTCATCCGGGTCAATAAGAACATGCATCTGCCAGAGATCAACCGAATCAACTTGAAGCCTTTCCAGAGACCGGTAGAGTTCCTCCTTTGCGCCCGTATAGGTACGTTCTTCTGTTTTCGTGGCAAGGAATACTTTTTTCCGATTGTGCTTGAGCCATGGTCCAAGCCGTATTTCGGATTTGCCGTAACTTGCAGCTGTATCTATATGATTAACTCCGTATTCTTCCAGAATATCCATCGTTCTGTCTGCCTCTTCCTGTGTAACACTGAAAAAAGCAGCCGCTCCAAAGAGTGTCCGGGTACTTTCATGACCGGTTAAACCGAACTGTTTTTTAGGTATCATAATATTTCTCCAACAAAAAGATAATACTTTTTACATAGTATTGCAATTCCGGAAGGATTATAAAGTACTTCTTAAAAAAAAGGAATAAAGTATCTATGCCGGGTAAAATCATGTATACTTTGAGGGTAGATAGATCGGGAAAAGGAGATAAGCATGGAAAGTAATAAGGTAATAGAACTGCTGGGCAGGCGTCTGAGGCTTGCCGTCATAGGAGGCGGTCCGGGATCGTTTATCGGTGGAATACATCGTATGGCTGCGCGGATTGATGACCGGTATGAGCTGGTTGCCGGCGTACTCTCTTCCGATCCGACCCGGGCCCTTACCCGGGGAAAGGAAATTGGATTACCGGAAGGCAGAGCGTATTCTACTGTGGATCAGATGCTGAAAACTGAAAAAAAACGCCCCGATGGCGCGGATGTTATTGCGATTATGACTCCTAATGATACTCATTTTAAATATGCGATGGCTGCTCTTGATTACGAATTTGATGTTATCTGTGAC
The DNA here is from genome assembly GCA_964434925.1 of uncultured Spirochaetaceae bacterium. Taxonomy (GTDB): domain Bacteria; phylum Spirochaetota; class Spirochaetia; order B11-G9; family B11-G9; genus S145-15. The sequence continues at coordinate 1,441 of CAYSXD010000270.1, read as the reverse complement.
AAACCAATGACCAATACCCTGGATCAGGCGGAAAAACTGCATAAAAAAGTAGTGGAAAGCAAACGGATATTCTGTTTAACGCACAACTATACGGGATACCCCATGACACGCCAGGCACGGGCAATGGTAGCAGAGGGAGATCTTGGGACCATACGCCTGGTTCAGATTGAGTATGTGCAGGGTGGCAAGGCTGACGAGAGTAAACCGGACCCTGTGTCAGGTCCCCGTTCGTGGAAGTATGATCCCCTTAAGGGGGGGCCGTCCCTGGTTATGGGTGATATAGGTACCCATGCGCATAACCTTGTCCGTTTTATAACAGGTCTGGAAGTAACGGACGTATGCGCGGAAGCAGGCGCTATTGTACCCGGCCGTAAAGTTGATGACTATGCAGGAGCACTCCTTCATTTATCCAATGGGGCAAGAGGGAGTTTCTGGGTTACCCAGGCCGCTGCCGGAGTGGAAAACAGTCTTAAAATAAGGGTAAGCGGAACAAAGGGGTCTCTTGAATGGCTGCAGGAAATTCCGCAGGTACTTACCTTTAAACCACTGGGATCACCGGTGCAGATTAGAACGCCCAATGGCCCGGGGACCTATCCTCTGGCAGCCCGGTGCAGCCGGATTGTCGCGGGACATCCGGAAGGGTTCCCGATGAGTTTTGCGAATATTTATAAGGACGCGGCTGAAGCAATAGCTTCCGGAATTGCCGGTACGAAGCCTGATCCGCTGGCAATGCATTTTCAGAAATCAGAGGACGGGTTGGCTGGAATTCTCTTTGTGGAAGCGGTTATACGGTCAAGTAAAAATAGCAGCAGCTGGGAGAAGGTTTTTTAACTATACAGACAGGTTTCTGGCCTACCTCAACGAACAATCTGCCTTTACAAATGACAAAAAACGTCTTAGCATGATCACATGAGAGAAATTGATTTAGGTGATGTGACAAGGGCGGTGAAAGAGATGTCCATAGAGGCAAACATCGTGGTAAATAAAGATCTGAGGGATGCACTGACTTCTTCGCTTTCCAGAGAGATTTCCCCCGCAGGCAAGGCAGTTTTACGGCAGCTTCTTAAGAATCAGGATATTGCAAAAACAGAAAAAATTCCCATCTGCCAGGACACGGGATTTATCGTTGTTTTTCTGGAGGTTGGTATGGATGTCAGATTTACCGGCAGCACTGTGCAGGAAGCGGTGAACGAGGGAGTGCGCAAAGGGTATACCGAAGGGTTTCTCCGGAAATCCATTGTACGTGATCCTTTAACCAATCCGATAAATACGAACGACAATACGCCTGCCATTGTTCATACCGAACTTGTTCCCGGCGACAGAGTAAAAATTACCCTTATGCCCAAGGGGGGAGGGTCTGAAAATATGAGTAGGATAAAAATGATGAAACCCTCTGGTGGAGCGAAACCCTGGAGGCTATTGACTCAGTTAAATCAGGGAA
>CAYSXD010000269.1:0-2946 GCA_964434925.1 uncultured Spirochaetaceae bacterium | reverse complement strand
TAACATATAAAATTTCACCTAGAGCATTGCTACATAAAAAATCAATTCTTCTATCCTTTCCATCTAATTTATCATCAGGGTAAGTTTCCTTGAGCAGCTTTGAGTATGTAACTTCATCTCGAAACTCAAGAATTCTTGGATCAAGAAGCCAAGAAAACTTTTTTAGAAAATTATGTAAAGTAGGTACTTCTTTAGTATCTGTATTTATATAGTCTTCAAATTTTTTAATTACTTCAACCCTTGAATACGCAAGATCTCTAAATTGTTTTGATTCAATAGATTTCCAATCATCCATTAGTTTCAGTAGTTGTGGGATCTGTTCAGGTGAAGATATATCGGCAATTTGGGATGCATAATCTTTAAAAGTTTTATTTTCAAATTTATCAATTACATTGCCAATAATTTCAGTTGACTCTTGAATATCTATATTTGGATTTTCTAAAATTGGTTTTATTATTTTATTGCTCAGCTCTTTTTCGTAAGTTGGGAGTTTTTCTTGCCATTCAGTAATATCAAGCTCCTGCTCTTCTTTAATAGTAGCTTTTTTTAAGTCACTTCTTTTTGAGCGCCATTCCGAACCAACCTTTTTTATTATTTTTTGTAAATATTCTTGTAACTCTTTTGTTTTATCATGCTCCCAATTCAAAGAATGACGATCAGTTGAAATCACATCAATTTCAAATTCATCAATAAAATCCACTTCGAGATAACCAGTTACATAACTGTGAAATTGATCCGTATCTCTCAAACCATAAAAGTTAGCCGTATTAACTATTTTTCCTCTAGACGTAAGGTAAATACCACGCATTTCTGTATCTTTTACTGGGGTTTCAAGTGTAATAACCGATCCATTTATACTTCCCCAAAACTCATAATCTGAATCATATTTTTCATTAGGAAAATCCCAAGTAAACTGAGTATTTAGTTCAGAATATTTAAGTTCATTGGTAACTGAAGTGTGATTTAAATTATTTAATGACAGAGAAACATCCATTTCTCCAAAAATAAGAAATTTTTTGGATAGACTTAATGCGATATCCTCAAGAGAAAAAGGTGATTTTCTTCTCATTTTTTTTAGTTTTAATACTGTCCCACTAGGCTCTTGCGTACTTAAGTTATGTTCTATTATTTCTGGATTATATGAAGTATCTTTACTCTCTTTAATTTCCATCAAGTCCATTTTAAAGTGGTTTTTTAAACCGTTTTTTATGGAGATTACTTCAATTACATCACATATTCCAAAAACGGATAATTTCCCCAGCCCCTTTTTACCTATTACCTTTCTTCCTTTATCAGTTGTTATTTTAGTGGCATCCTGTCGCCTATTCCTACCAATAACCAAGTATTTATCGTTAAGCTCATCGAATGTCATTCCATCGCCATCATCCGTATAGATAATTTCTTTTTCTGAATCTCTATCTACAAAATCGATAGAAACGCTATTCGCATCAGCATCCCATGAATTTGATACTAATTCGGATAAAACACTAGGTAACTTTGAATAGAGTGATATTCCTAAGTGTTCTATTGTATTGGGGTCAAATTTTAAAACTAACTCTGCCATAATAATCCTTTAATTGATTCGGCTATTTCTAGAGACATTAGAGGTGGAACTGCATTTCCAATTTGTTTAAAGGCAGATGTTCGCCCACCTTCAAAAAAGTAATCATCGGGAAAGGATTGAATTCTAGCCGCCTCCCTTACAGAAAGGGAACGTACTTGTTTATTATCAGGATAAATATAGTAATGCCCATCTTTCGCAATATGTGCAACCATCGTGTGAGAAAGACCTTTAATGTCTACAACTTTAAATCTATCTAAAAATGACTTCTCATTTTTATGAGTTTTTAGTCTATTAGGTAAATCGGGATACTTTAAACGTTCATTCTCATGAAGCCATTTATTTATGGCTATCTTATATATTTCCAAATCTCTGTCATTATGAGGTCTTGCTATATGTTGAGAGACATAATCCACACCATTTCTTAGATTAAACTTGCTTAAATAATCTGTAGTATCTGCTTGGTAAGTTGTGATGTTATTTTGTTCACCTGGAAGCAGGGACTTTAAATCAGAAAATATATCTTTCGTTGTGTAACTATGTGCTAAGTGTTTGAACTTAGGATATGAAAATTTTATATTTTTCTTCCATCCAATTAAAATTATTCTTCTGCGTTTTTGTAAAACACCAAAATCTTCAGATTTTTGTATTGAATAATCTAAAAAATAGCCAATTCTCTTAAAATACGCCTGCATATTTTTAAAGTAACTACCATCGTTTGCAGAAATCAAACCTAACACATTTTCAAAAACGAATACTTTTGGTTTATATCTTTTCAAAAATTTCGCATACTCTTTATAAAGAACGTTTCTAGGATCGTTCTCCATATTATTTTCATCTCTAGAGCGACCAACCAAGGAGTATGCTTGACAAGGGGGGCCTCCAATTATCAAATCAACATCATCTGCATACCTATCAATTTGATCAAAAATATCTTTATTGTTTTCTTCGCCTATAGAAATATTGATGATTGAATCAGAAAAGTTTTCCCCATACTTTTCCACAAAACTTAACCTAGCTATATTTCCTAGAATATAGTCATGGTATGCTTTTAAGTTACCTTTCTTTTTTAATGAATGATAAATGAGCCTTGTTTCAAGCGTTTTACATGCATTAAGATCGACCTCTACATGAGCCAAAGGAGTATACCCAGCATTCATAAATCCCTCAGACAGTCCACCCGCCCCTGAGAATAAATCTAAATATTTTAATTCCTTATTAGCCACAATTACCTCTGTCTCCGCACACTCTATACCTAATAAGACATTTTAGCATTTTTCAGTAACAGCACGAAGAGTGTTTACACATAACGCCCGCTTCAGTTGACGTGAAAAGGGGCACTGTTTTTGCGAATAGCAAAAATTGTGACGCTTTTTACGGTCAAC
>CAYSXD010000268.1:1098-2966 GCA_964434925.1 uncultured Spirochaetaceae bacterium | reverse complement strand
TATACCCTCAACCAAAAGCGGCTGGCGGAAAAAGGGCTGGGCGAGGCCCGGCAGATGCTGAAGCTGTTGGGCAATACCCTGGAAAGCCATGATCTGGTCAATAATGATGGCCGGGCAGTGCTTGACATTGTCAACAGCTATGCGCGTACCTGGCAGCTTTTGTGGCAATATGACGAAGACTCCCTGGCAGCACCAAAAAAGGCCGGCAACAGGGATCAGGCCTTGCTGGAAATAGCTGATGTCCGAGCTGCGATCCTGTCGCTTAAAGAAAAATTGCTGGCAAAAGGAGAGGCCACGGAAATTTTCGGCCATGAGCGGGGTGAGGCCCTGGACGGGATTATCGGCGCGGTGCAGCAAAGCTTCGGGGGGCAGGAGCTCTATCCCACAGTGGAGGAAAAAGCCGCCCATCTGCTCTACTTTGTGATCAAAGATCACCCCTTTACAGATGGTAACAAACGGATCGGCTCCTTTCTTTTCCTGCTTTTTCTGGCTAAAAACAAAAATGGAGAGCAGCCGGGCATGGACAGCCGGGGGCTGGTGGCACTGACGCTTTTGACCGCCTCCAGCGCCCCGGATCAGAAGGATTTGCTCATCCGGCTGATTGTGAATCTCATCTCCGCAGAAGAGCCGGATCAATAACAAATGTACAACGAAGATGACCTCCTCATGCTTTCGGCCCTGCAGCATCTGCTGTTCTGTCCCCGGCAATGCGCCTTGATCCACATTGAACAGCAGTGGATGGAGAACCGGCTGACTGCTGAAGGACGCATTCTGCACGAGCGGGTGCATACTGCGGCAAAGGAGTCACGCAGAAAGGTAAGGGTTGAATTCGATATGCCCATTCGTTCCCTTGAGCTGGGCCTGATCGGCCGGGCCGATGTTGTAGAATTTCACTTAATGGATGATGGTGCCTGGCAGCCCTTCCCGGTTGAATATAAACGGGGCCGTCCCAAAAAAGATGATTCCGACCGGGTGCAGCTCTGTGCCCAGGCAATGTGTCTTGAAGAAATGCTTTCCATTGAGGTTCCGGCGGGGGCGCTGTATTACGGCAAGAAAAAACGACGGACTGCAGTGGAATTTGACCAACAGCTGCGGCATACGACCCGGGAGACATCCCGAGCCCTGCATAATCTGCTGACAAGTCGGACAACTCCGCCGCCAAAGTACAGCCCCCGCTGTGACAGCTGTTCCTTTATGGAACTCTGCCTGCCCAAAACAACGGGAAAAAAGAACAAGGTAGCCGACTATATGCAGCAAATGTCAGGGGAATGGTCATGAAAAAACATCTCAATACCCTGTTTGTCACCACCCAGGGGGCGTATCTGGCCAAAGAGGGAGAAACCGTTGCCGTACGGATTGAACGGGAGGTCAAGCTGCGCATTCCCATACAGACCCTGGACTCCATTGTCTGCTTTGGTAATGTGGGCTGCAGCCCGTTTCTCATGGGATTTTGTGCTGAACGGGATGTAACCATCTCCTTTCTCACCGAAAACGGACGATTTTTAGCCCGGGTTGTCGGGCCGGTTTCCGGCAATGTCCTGTTGCGGCGCGACCAGTATCGCCGGGCCGATGATCTGCATTATTCAACTCTGCCGGCCCGCGCCTTTATTACCGGCAAAGTGGCCAACTGTCGTACCGTGCTGGAGCGGGGACTGCGTGATCACGGCGACAAGATTGATCGCGAAGCAGTTAAAGATGCCTCAAACCGGTTATCAGCATCTCTGCGCAGGCTGCAGGGAGACCTTGATCTTGACGAAATCCGGGGTGTTGAAGGTGATGCCGCCCATGTTTATTTCGGTACGTTTGATCACCTGGTGATTCGCAATAAAGATGATTTTTTCTTTCACCGGCGCAGCCGCAGACCGCCC
>CAYSXD010000268.1:0-1088 GCA_964434925.1 uncultured Spirochaetaceae bacterium | reverse complement strand
CCTTGACCGTATTAACTGTCTGCTGTCTTTCTTGTATACTCTGATCATGCATGACGTACGTTCAGCCCTTGAATGCACCGGCCTGGACCCGGCAGTGGGATTTCTCCATCGTGACCGTCCCGGACGGCCCGGGCTGGCCCTGGACATGATGGAAGAGTTCCGGCCCATGGCCGACCGGCTGGCCTTGTCACTGATTAATCTCGGCCAGATACAGGGCAAGGATTTCAGCATCAGCAATGCAGGAGGGGTCCGCATGAAGGATGATGCGCGGAAGACTCTGCTGGTTGCCTATCAAAAACGAAAACAGGATGTGATGCTCCATCCGTTTCTGGAAGAAAAGATGCCGCAGGGGTTGTTTTTTCATATCCAGGCCCTGCTGTTTGCACGCTTCCTGCGGGGAGACCTGGACGGATACCCGCCGGTAATCCGGCGGTAGCACTGCCTTGACGAACAGAGATTCTGCAGTATATTTTTTGCAAGGGATACAATATGTTTGTTTTAGTCACCTATGACGTGAAGACCAGTGATCCCGGAGGTAAAAAACGTTTGCGCCGGGTCGCCAAGGCCTGCAAGGATTACGGCCAGCGGGTACAGTATTCTGTTTTTGAATGCATTGTTGACCCGGCCCAATGGACAATGCTGCGCGAACGGCTCATTGGAGAAATTGAAGAAGACGCAGACAGCCTGCGCTTCTATTTTTTAGGGTCAAACTGGCAGCATAAAGTCGAGCATATCGGGGCCAAGGAAAGCATTGACCAAGAGGGCCCGTTGATCATTTAGTGCCCTTGCGAACCGGCGGCACCCAGAAAAACCCGGCAGGTTCGCGATGACGGCCCGGCTGGGGATTGCATCATATTTTCGTTTTTCCGTATTAGAGTGAATCTTCTGCATTGAAGATTCGCAAAATCATCAAATTTAACTCAATCCCACCAACAGGTTACGGATTGACAGTCGCCCCCCATGCGGGGGCGTGGATTGAAACTCTTAATCCGCGATCAATAATCTGCTCGGCGGAGTCGCCCCCCATGCGGGGGCGTGGATTGAAACGCTATATATACAAGCAAGCAATCTATGCTGCCCGTGTCGCC
>CAYSXD010000267.1:0-2968 GCA_964434925.1 uncultured Spirochaetaceae bacterium | reverse complement strand
TGATGCGGCATTAGGTGAACGCACAAAATGATCTAATAAGCTAACCATGGCAGTTGCAGGTTCAATTATTAATGCTCCAAGTTTATGAAATTTATCAAAATAATCTCTACTATTCAAGCGAACAATAATATCTTTTGTTCCTATTTTTTCATAAAGAAGTTCTGCAATTTTATAATTATCTTCATCAGAGAGCATTAATATAATGGCCTCAGCTTTTTCTAATTCTAGTTTTTTAAGGTTTTTATAACTAATATTTTTTAATTCTAAAACTTCAACATCTTTAATTTCATGAGCGTAATTTTTATCAGTATCTATAATCCGCACACCCCAATTATTTTTTTGAAGTTGTTTTGCTAAGGCAATTGCCTGATTTTCCAATCCAAAAATTACAGCATCCTGTTTTCCATCAAATTTGGGTAACTTTGCTCTTAAGTGACTTTCTTTAACATAATTAAGTGACCATTTAAATAGCGGAGGCCCTACGAGTTGATTTATTACAATAATGGCGATTACAATGGTTTCAAATTCATGTCCCCAAACAGGAAATTCATTAGAAATTATGGTTGCTAAACCCAAAGCAACACCTGCTTGTGTTAAATATGGCATCCAAGCAATTAATGCGTATTTTTTAAAATCTTTGGCTGCAAAAACTCCAAAAATACCTCCAAAAAATATCGTAATTAATCGTAAAAAGAAGAAACCAATAGCAATTCCAAAAACACTCATAAGTGTTTGCATAGATAAAGATGCACCAGTTAGAGTGAAAAATATAATATAAATAATAGGGCTAATTTCTTGAAGTACTTTTCCAAATTCAATTCTATGTTTGCTGTAATTTGTCAATACAAAACTACCAATAATACAAATTAATAAAGGCTCTAAAATAAATTCATGTTGAAATACTTCAAAGGCTTTATACCTGATGTAATCAGAAAATAAATAGACACTATAACCTATTAGTATAATAGAAATACCCTTTAGCTGTTTGTCCATTTTGGTTAAAAAAGGGAGTTGTAAAACTTTACCAACCAAAAATCCAATTCCAAAGGAAGTTATTAGTTCAAAAAATAAAATAATAAAAAACCAAAAGTCAGTTGCTTCATCATTTATGAGTGCTTTGGCTATTGATAAACTAATGGCAAATAAAATTATAACCAGTACATCTTTTACAACTGTAACACCCATTACTGTTTTGGTAAATGGACCATTGGCTCTCATTTCATTGATAACTGCTATTGCAGAAGATGGAGACCGAGCCACAAATATGGTTGCAAATAATATAGAGATTCCAAATTTATGGGTTGCAGGTAAATTGGCCATAAAAGGAATGTGATTTGCTACAAAAAATATGACGGTGGCACTCATAACAAAAGTTATTACAAGTTGCCCAATAACCATCCATTTAATACTTTTAATTCTGCTGCGCAATTCATTTAAATACAATTCTGAACCAGCAGAAAAGGCAATAATAGCCAATGCAATATCATTTAAGAAATTTAATTTTTTAACAGCTACGGGAGATATAAAATTTAATACAGATGATCCTGCAATAATTCCTGTAATTATTAATCCAGTAATTAAGGGGAATTTTATTTTTTGAAAAACTTTGGCTATTTGATTGGCTGCAATAGCAACAATTAAAAAGCCAATAATAAATGTAATTAATAATTTTATGTCTATATCCAAATTAAATAATTTAAGTAGTTAAATATACAGCATTCAAATGAAATTAAGCATTATAAATCTAAATCAAATGTTTTTTTTAATAAAGCCAGTGCGCTATTTTTTTCTTTGAGTTTTTGATATTTTTCCTGTGGAGTATAGGCATATTTTTTTGTAATTTCTTCATTAACATCAATTACAATGTTAATTTTATAATTATTTAAATTTTCACGTAAAAAAGTTAGTAGATTACCTTTAGCTCTGTTTAATTGGTCTTCCATTATTGTATTTGGAAGCTCTATATGAATGCTGTTGTTTTTTATAACTGGATTGCAAGCGTTCATTATTGATGCAACACTTTTTTTACCTTGTTCAATTAGCTTCGTACCGTATTTTTTCCAAAGATAAACCAGTCTTTCTTCAGTAAATTTGTCAGATGGTTTTCCTTCAACTTCTTCATACTCAACTTCAAGTGTTTCAACTTCTTTTTTACGCCCAACACTTTTTAATGATAAAGCGGAAGGTCTTCTATTTTCACTTTTTAAAATAGGCTTTACAAGTTCTTTTCGCAGGTTTTCATCCTTGCTTTCTTTTGCTATAATTTCTTTTACTTGTTTTGTTTTGAGTTTTGTAATAGGTCTTGAAATTACACCTGTATTAAAATGAAGTGAAGCAATTATGTAAGGTTTACTGTTTTTTTTTTTCGTTATTAAAAGTAATAGAAGCTAATTGCATTAATGTAAGTTCAACCAATAATCGTTGATTTTTACTGGTTTTATATTTTAAATCACAATCGTTCGCTAAATCTATAGCTTTCATTAAAAATTTTAAATCACATTTTTTAGATTGTATTAAGTACTTTTTTTTAGCATTGTCACCAACTTCAAGTAAATCAATAGTTATTTTGTCCTTTGCAACTAATAAATCTCTAAAATGAGAAGCTAACCCTGTAATAAAGTGGTGACCTTCAAATCCTTTTGATAAAATATGATTAAAATGAAGTAGCGCTTCAGGGATTTTATTTTCAAGAATTAAATCGGTGGTTTTAAAGTATTCATCATAATCCAGCACATTTAAATTTTCAGTAACGGCTTTACGTGTTAGTTCTTTTCCTGAAAAACTTACAACTCTATCGAAAATAGAAAGTGCATCTCGCATTGCTCCATCAGCTTTTTGAGCAATAATGTGCAACGCATCATCTTCTGCATTTATACCTTCTTGCTCAGCTATTTTTCCCAAATATTTTTTAATGTCTAATACACCAATTCGTTTAAAATCAAATATTTGACAACGAGAAAGTATGGTA
>CAYSXD010000266.1:0-2982 GCA_964434925.1 uncultured Spirochaetaceae bacterium | reverse complement strand
TGCAGGATTAATTTTACCCTTTACAGGATGCATATCATCCAGTCCGTATTCCGCCAGAATATGTTTTCCTGAGCCTTCAGCTTTATGACAGGAAATACACAATACATTAACCGGCTTTCTAAGTATCATAAAGTAATCTGATGAATGTGGATTATGGCACGTAGTGCACTTTCCCTCGACAACGGGAACATGTTCATGCTTTTTGGTAAAAACTTTTTTATCGTGGCAGGTAAAGCAGAGTCCGGGAAGATTCTTAACCAGCAAATGAGTATTTTTACTTGAATGTGGGCTGTGGCACGCGATGCACTTCCCTTCAGCAACGGGAACATGTTCATGCTTTTTGGTAAAAAGCTTTTTATCATGACAGGTAAAACAGAGCCCGGGAAGATTCTTAACCAGCAAATGAGTATTTTTACTTGAATGTGGGCTGTGGCATGTGGTGCACTTCCCCTCTGTGACGGGAACATGTTCATGTTTTTTGGTAAAAATCTTTTTATCATGACAGGTAAAGCAGAGTCCGGGAGGTTTCTCAACCAGTAAATGAGCATTCTTACTCGAATGAGGATTGTGGCACGTAGTACACTTCCCCTCCTTAACGGGAACATGTTCATGTTTTTTGGTAAAACCTTTCCTGTCATGACACATAAAACAGAGACCGGGAGGTTTCATCATGAGAGAAAGTTCGGGCTTTTTCTGCGCGTGTGGTGCTATGTGGCATACCGAGCAGCCGTACTGGACTGCCGGATGCATTACTTTTTCTTTTCCGATGGAACCGTGACAATCGGTGCATGATTTCTCCCCGGAAAAAACAGTAACCGGTGTTAGAAGAAAAAGAATATTCAACAACACATACGGCATCAATCGGATAATTACGGTACAAGAATTTCTAACCATTTCTGTCAAGATTATATCAGTTTTAATACCAAATAACAACATCTATTTTTATATTTTTAATAAAATTTTTAGAAATTTACTAATATTTGGTGGGATCTTGTATATATTGTGCTAATTAAATTTTTTTTATTATTTATTTGATTATTTTTCTTATTTATGATAGATTGAATAATATATAATGACTGCAAAGTTTAATTTAAAAAATAATCAAATCTGTACTCACGGCAATTTTATTCGTCAGCTTTGTCTGTTTTTCATTATGCTACTCGTTCTACTATTCAGGGCGCCTATGGCATCCGGTTTGATTATTGAGAATAAACCTCTTTCCCCGTCCGAAAACGGAAAAAAATTCTGGAATCTGGAAGGATCAGTATCGAACAGATATGTTTTCCGGAGCGCGCAAACTCAGGATACCTATTTCACTGATAATGATCTGTTTCAGACCCTGAGTCTTGACATGACAACTCATTGGGAAAACAACATCGGAATTCATCTGCTAACTACCGCCAGGGAGGATCTTGACGGCGGGAGAAATCGTACTAATTTCTATCCCCTGGAAGATATAGGAGACACCGGACCGGAAAATAGTATCGGCAAGGTTTATCAGGCAAATGTCGATTTTAATTACCTCTATCCCTTCCTGCCAAAGCTGATATTCGGCAGGCAGTCCGGCACAAGGAGTGAGCCTCTTTTTTTTGACGGAGTAAGTGCCAATATCTATTTTTCCCGATACATAAGAGCTACACTCTACGGGGGCGCGGCTGTTCAATTCTATGAAACCGACTGGAAATGGGGCAACGATACAGTTGACGGAATTGGAATCGATGTACTTCCTTACAAAAATGCGAAGATAAGCCTGGATTACCTGTTTTTAAAGAACCAAAGCAAACTATTTTTAACTTCAACCCGAAATAACCATCTTGTTGATTTTGTCTATAGGCAGCATCTGATGCCCTGGATAAAAATTATGACCAGGGTAAGATTTATCAATCTGCAGCCGGACAGCCTCAGAGTACGTCTGTCAAACAGATTTCCAGGTATGGATATTGAAACAAACCTGTCATACTTTCTGCAGTTCCGCACAGAGAATGAACAGGGAAATAACCTCTCTCAGTTCTATGCCATACTGGGACCTGTCTATCCATTCTACAGTTTAAAAACCAGTATCCACGCACTGATTACATCGCATTTAGCTGTTGAATCGGGGCTATTTATAAGATCCCTTCTCAGCAGTCAGAATGAAAATACCTTTAATCACCGGTACAACCGTCTATATCTCGTTTTCGAAGGCATGGATTTGTTTATTCCGGGAGTTTCGGCTACTCTATCCGTAGACCGGTGGATAAGTCCATCTGACAATTACAATTCCATCGGGTTTGAGGTAAGCTACCGTTTTAAAGCAGGATTGTTTAAGCCCGACATAAGCGCGGGAACATATTTCAGCCTTTTTAAATATGATTATTACCTTGAACGGGGTGAACGAAAAGCCGCTCAGACATACTATCTTAAGTCACGCGTATTACTTGGGAAACATTTTTCATTCACCTTAAGATATGAATATGAAGCGGCTCTGGAGAATTATCATACATTAAAAACGGGGTTGAGTTATGCTTTCTAGAATTTTCCCGGATCACCTAAACCTGACAAAGATTGCAGTAGTCTGTTTTATGCTTTTTATTTTTGTTATTACGGGATCTTTCGCTGCGGGAAAGGCTGAAACAGAAGATAAAAACAGCAGCAGTCAGCAAACCACCGGGAAAATACCGTTCCCGAAGCCAAATTCTCACAGAGGTGACTGGCTTAACCGTCATGGATTCTCTGCGGGTCTGAACTGGAAACGAACAGGGTACGACGAAAGCACATGTCTGACATGCCATGAGAAGAATGATTGTGTGACATGTCATAACACTAGGCCTCCGGCCGACCATACAACTACCTGGCGTACGCTCAGCCACGGGTTTATGGCGGAAGGCAACCGGGACCGGTGTTTTTCCTGTCATCGTGAAGATTACTGTGTACGGTGCCACAGTGAAACAGAACCAAGAAGCCACATAGGAAACTGGCGGGAAAATCACTGTGCTGTCTGCC
>CAYSXD010000265.1:0-2984 GCA_964434925.1 uncultured Spirochaetaceae bacterium | reverse complement strand
GACGCAGTCACCATCGGTAAAGATGACTATAACCTGAAACCCTACTTCTTCACTCCTTTAAAAGATACAGATACCATTCTATATCGCCATGAAATAATGCAGGATTTAAAAAACGAGACACTTCTTCGCTTTATACGGTCATTTGCCATAGGTATGGCTACTATCCGCCGCTATCAGACTTTTATGGATAAACTAACCTACCCGTATCATAGAGAAGCCTGGTTTTTAAAAACAGCAAATCTTTACAGTAAAATCATTACGCAATTTTCAGAGGATTTGCTTCGGATACATTTAACTTCAGAAGGATTACGTACCTTCAGGGCATATCTGGCTTTGTATACAGTTTCAAATTATTTTGTCTCATTAAAAAAGAAAATTGAGGACCTGAAATCTAGTCTTGCCAATGTTCACTACTCCCTTTTTATTAAGGATAACCGCATACGAGTACAAAAATATAGAGATGAGGCAGATTACAGCCGGGATGTTGAAGATACCTTTAAAAAATTCAGTCAGTTTCCGGTAAAAGATTACACTGCTGAATTTATGTCAAATCAGAGAATGAATCATATAGAAGCTGCTATTCTGGACATGGTTGCTAAATTGTACCCGGAAACTTTTCTGGAATTGGATATAATGTCTACAACATACGTTGATTTTCCGGATAAAGGAATAACAACTTTTGACAGGGAAATACAATTTTACCTTGCCTATATTGAATATACTGCCCGGTTTACCTCCGCCGGATTACCATTCTGCTATCCTCAGGTTTCAAAAAAAAATAAAGAGATTTTCTGTTATGAAGGGTACGATCTTGCTCTGGCTCAAAATCTGGTTAGTGGAGAAAAACCAGTTGTCTGTAATGACTTTTCCCTTAAAGGAGATGAAAGAATTATAGTTGTTTCCGGTCCGAATCAGGGGGGTAAAACGACCTTTGCCCGGTCATTCGGGCAGCTGCATTATCTTGCCGCCATCGGCCTCCCTGTCCCCGGGAAAAAAGCAAGACTCTATAAGTATGATGCTCTCTTTACCCACTTTGAGAAGGCAGAGGACATAACAAACCTGCAAAGTAAACTGGAGAATGACCTTGTAAGAATTTATACTATCCTAAAAAAATCAACACCAGACAGTATTATTATAATGAATGAAATATTCAGTTCGACAACACTTCATGATTCGATATCTCTTGGAACCAAAATCCTGGAACAAATGTCGGAAAAAGATGGTTTTTGTCTATGGGTTACCTTTATTGATGAACTGTCAACATACAATAATAAAACGGTAAGTATGGTCAGCACCATTGATCCTGACAATCCGGGTGTTCGAACATATAGAATAGTAAGAAAACCTGCTGATGGACTTGCCTACGCACTCTCAATTGCGGAAAAATATAATCTTACCTATAAACAACTCATGGAGCGTTTAGACAGATGAATGTATTTCTTATGTATAGAGACCGTGATTTTGATCCGGAGCAAGTCCTGCCTTCCTATTCAGATGAGCTTATTCAGGATCTTGAATTAAACACGCTGCTTAAAGCTATGGCCCGTGATGATAAATTTTTATTTAACATAGCAAAAACAACTCTCCTCTCAAGCTTAACTAATCAGGAATCAATACACTACCGACAGGATATTCTAAAAGACTGTCTGGAGAACCCCGCAATTACAAGAGAATTATACGATATAGCCGTTCAGGCAATTGAAAGCGAAAAGAAAATATATTTTGGCCTTTTGAGTAAATACCCCGATACAATTCTTAACAGATCGGTAAAGGTTTTGAGTATATTCGTGGAAATGCTTAGCAAACTACGGCAGAAATCGGATGAATATTCCGGTAATTACAGATCAGAAGGGTTTTCAACCCTCTTTGCCATGCTTAAAAAAGAACTTTCAGATGAATATTTTGAAAGAATACAGTCCCACTTAAAATTCTTACGACTTCGTGGAGGAGTATTAATCAGCGCGCGTTTGGGTGAAGGAAATAAAGGAATTGGGCATACCCTTTGTAAGCCTAACAGCAGAGAAAAAAACTGGTTAAAATATATTTTCCGCAAAAGTCTTCCTTCTTTTACTTACGTACTGAGTGAACGTGATGAAAGCGGTGCTCGTGCTCTGTCTGAAATACGGGACAGAGGATTGAATACTTCCGCGAATGTTCTTGCGCAATCAACCGATCACATTCTACATTTTTTTACCGCGTTGCGTACTGAACTGGCATTCTATATCGGCTGTATTAATGCACACGAAGATCTCTCAAAGTGGGAGGCTCCACTGGCATTCCCCCGGCCTCTTTCTCACTCTGAACATATACACTCTTTTTCCGGCCTCTACGATGTATGCCTTTCTCTACATATGAAAGAAAAAATATCAGGTAATTCATTACATGGTGATAATAAAAACCTTGTTATTATTACCGGCGCAAACAGAGGCGGCAAGTCAACATTTTTACGAAGTATCGGTACTGCACAATTAATGATGCAAAGCGGAATGTTTGTAGGTGCAGAAATTTTTTCATCCCACATCAGAGAAGGGATCTTTACCCATTTTAAGAGAGAAGAAGATTCAGCTATGGAGAGTGGAAAACTTGATGAAGAATTAAAACGTATAAATGATATTATGGACAGGGTGACTCCTTACTCCATGCTCCTGTTTAATGAATCATTTGCTGCTACAAACGAAAGAGAGGGATCGGAAATCGCACGGCACATTACACATGCGCTGCTTGAAAAAGGAATTACTGTCTTTTTTGTCACCCATCTGTACGATTACGCTCACAGCATCTATACTCAAAAATGGAAAACGGTTCTTTTTCTGAGGGCTGAAAGGCTACCTGATAAAAAAAGGACATTTCAGGTGCATGAAGGGGAACCGCTGCAAACAAGTTTTGGCGACGACCTTTATACCCTTGTATTCAAAAAAAATACAAATTTGTCAGAATAAATTGCAACCTGATTCCTGCTGAAATATTTTCTTGACAGTTAGACA
>CAYSXD010000264.1:0-2993 GCA_964434925.1 uncultured Spirochaetaceae bacterium | reverse complement strand
ACTTCAAACTGCTGAATCGCTTTATTATTAACAACCACATTGTACTGTTCAAACAATTTCTTAATAACCGATTTATCTATAAAATTTGAGCGTTCATCTTTTTCAACTTCTTTTGTTAATTTATCTTTTAGTTCTTCAAAATTTTTAATTGGATATTTTTTCAATAACTTTATAATATGCCATCCAAATTGAGTTTGAAATGGTTCTGATATATCCCCTTCATTTTTTATTGAAAAAGCAACATTCGCAAAATCTTCAATCATTCTTCCCAATCCAAACTTATTAAGCTTCCCTCCTTTTATTGCACTTGTTCTGTCTTCAGATAGCTTTTTAGCTATTTCTGCAAAAGAAACCTTATTATTATTCTGCAATACATTATAAACTGAGTCTATCAATTTTTTAGCATTAGCATTATTTTTTCGAAACATTATATGCGCAACTTCCACCTCACCTTTAGAATCTCTAACAGCATTTACTTTTAAAATATGATATCCAAACTTTGTTTTAAAAGGCATTGAAACTTGTCCTACTGGAGTCGAAAACGCTTTATTCTCAAAGGGGTAAACCATCTGTAATGCAGTAAAATAGCCTATTTTACCTCCATCTTGCTGAACTGTAGGATCTTTTGAATAGCGTTTTGCTATTTTAGCAAAATCATTTCCTTCAATAATTAAATTTCGAGCTTTTATTAACGTATTGTAAGCCTCTAAGGTATCTTTAGGTGAAGCCATAGGTTTTAAAGGAATTAAAATATGACTAACATTTACCTCTTTCTTTAACCTATTGTAAGCCTCTTTTACTAATTTTTCAGTAATATCTTTATCCTTTAAATACGGTAAAATTAAAATCTCTTTATATTTTTTTAATTCATTTTTAAACTTTTGAATGGTATCAAAGCCTAAAAACTTAGCTTCTTTAACTTTTAGTTTATAGTTTATAAATAACTGTAAATATTTCTGGATGTCTGTTTTTGAATTATCAACTATTTTTAAATTTTTTTTATAAACAGTTAAAAATTCTTGCGTGTAAAAAGGCTCATTGTCAATAGTAAATAATACATTTTTGCTTTCCTGTGAAAAAGTTTTGAGAACTACAAAAAGGAATGTTACAAGTACATATTTAAACTTCATAAAATACTTATTTTGTTGCTAAAATAATAAAAGGTGCTAAATTCATATTTATTCTAAAACGTTGCAATATATTTTATATTTTTTTTAATCGTGTTAAAGTAATCACAAAGAAATAATGCCTTCTACTTTTTCAGCTTCTTTATATTTTGCAATAACATTGTCTGCTTTTTCCATAACCACAAGCACTGATAAACTTATATATTTACCTGTTTTAGAAGACTTTTTAGTTATTACAGCACCCGTGTAATCAAAAATATTTTCAACTTGTTTTACTAAATCCTCTTTCGCAGGAACAATAAATTTAAAGAGGTATTTTGTTGGAAATGTAGTGTCTTTCCTTAATTTTTTTTTTAAATTTTTATAAAATTGCTCTTTTTTATCCATATTACTTTTAAATTATTGTATTCAAATAGAATACCACCTTGCCATTGTTAATATTAATATGACAAAATTACATCATTATTTCTAGTATAATTTACTGAATAATTTATTTTTGCACTATGCAACAAAAAATAGTTATCACAGGAGGGCCTGGAACTGGAAAAACTACCGTTATTGAAGCGTTAATTAAACGCAACTTTATGTGTATGACAGAAATCTCTAGGGAGGTTACACTAAATGCCCGAAGAAAAGGAACCGAACAACTATTTTTAACAAATCCTTTGTTATTTAGTGAATTATTATTGGAAGGACGTGTAAACCAATACATTGAGGCTGAGAAAAAAAATGAAAAATTTGTTTTTTTTGACAGAGGAATCCCTGATGTTCACGCTTATATGAATTATATGAGTGTTGATTATCCAAACTCTTATATTAACAAAAGTAACCTTTATAGGTATAATTATATTTTTTTAATGCCACCTTGGGAAGAAATTTATATTTCTGATAACGTACGTTATGAAAATTTTGAACAGGCTTTGGCTATTTACAATCATTTAGAACGCACTTATAAAGAGTTAAATTATAACATTATTGAAGTACCTACTGGTAGTATTGAAGATAGAACAAATTTTATATTACAATGTATTAAATAATGAACACACCTCTTGACATACTAAAAAATTACTGGGGTTATTCCCAATTTAAGTATCCTCAAGAAAAAATTATTGAATCAACGCTAACTAAAAAAAATACCGTTGTTTTACTACCAACCGGTGGAGGAAAATCTCTTTGTTACCAAATTCCTACACTGCTTTTAGAAGGTGTTTGTATTGTGATTTCTCCTTTAATTGCATTAATTCAAGATCAGGTTAACAGCTTAAAACAAAAAAATATTAAAGCTATTGCACTAACTTCTCAATTAAACCAAGATCAAATTATTACTGCTTTTGACAATTTACAGTTTGGAGATTTTAAATTTTTATACCTATCGCCTGAAAAATTACAATCGCCCTTAATTCAGGAAAAAATTAAGCAATTGAATGTTTCTATCATTGCCATAGATGAAGCTCACTGCATTTCAGAATGGGGACACGATTTTAGGCCTTCATATTTACAATTAAAAGTTTTAAAAAAATTGCAACCAAACGCCACATTTATGGCTTTAACTGCAACTGCTACACAAAAGGTATTAGATGATATTCAGCAAAACTTAGAAATTGACAACGCATTATTATTTAAAAAATCTTTTCAACGAAATAATTTAAATTATAATGTAATAACCACTGAAGATATTTATGGCAAAATACTTCAAATAGTACGCAAAATAAATGCATCTCTAATTATTTATACGAATAACAGAAAACAAACAAAAGAAGTTTGTGATTTTTTATTGAAAAATAATTTTAAAAGTAGTTTTTACCATGGAGGTTTATCATCAACACAAAAAAAGGGGGTGTGTATACCTATACCCTAAAAAGAAGA
>CAYSXD010000263.1:0-2994 GCA_964434925.1 uncultured Spirochaetaceae bacterium | reverse complement strand
ATTAGTTCCGATCTGATCTGACATATTGCTTGCAATAATTTAAAACATATAAATTCTTCTTCAACTATTTTTAGACTTTAATGCTCTAAAGATTGACTGTCCCACTATTTTAGCTAGATCAGCAGGCACTGCATTACCTAATTGACGCATAACCTCACCCCATGATCCTTCGAAGTCAAAATTATCAGGGAATGTTTGAATTCTGGCACTTTCTCGTACTGTAAAATATCGAACATTACCATTTTCAAAGCGGATCATGTTTTCACCACCGGGAACTCCGTGATCTCCTGCCTTTAAAGCCTTGGATGGATCATCAATATAACTGCCTGTATGACCGGCATATACTCTTGCACCGTCCTTAAAAATATGGTGGTTATATTTCTTTGCTTCTTTAGATAAAGGATCAGGTAAATCCCAAAGTGCATCTCGTACTGTTACCCATGGTTTGAGTTCTGGTTCGAATAGTCCATATTTTTGTTTCAGCTTTTCAATTTTTCTTAGCGTCGTTTTGTCTGGTTTGGGAGATTTAATTTTATGATTTTTCCAATATACATTAGTTACAAATTTAGACCAGAGTAGGGAGTCTTCCGAGTGAGTTGGATTGGGGAACGACCAGTTTGCATCAATATCTGAACGGAAACCTATTATAAAAACCCTTTCTCTTTTTTGAGGTGCTCCATAATTAGCAGCATTTACAAGACGATATACAACATTATATTCAAGACCAATATGCTCTTGTTTCGTGTGATGTTTCTCAAGCCTTCCTCTGTGTTTCTCCCAATCTTCATTCTTCTTTTTAACTACGGATGGATATTGTAATTGTAAAATTATGTACTCAAAATACTCGAAGAAGCTCTTTCTTAGAAGACCTTTAACATTCTCAAATACAAAAGCACGTGGTCTCTTTTCACGTATAGCCCGAACTGCTTCAGGGAACATATCCCTTGAATCCTTATGACCGTTTCCTTTGCCACCTAAAGAAAATGGTTGGCATGGAGGACCGCCTGAAATTAATTCAATAGAGTCAGGAACACTAAGATAATCGAATTTAGTAACATCACCTTCATGAATATTTATGCCATAGTTAAGCACTTTATTAGCACGTAATGTACGACAAGCATCTTTATTAAGTTCAACAACTGCCTTTGGATGGAAGCCTGCTTTCTTAAGACCGAGTGCTAACCCTCCAGCACCTGCAAATAATTCAATTGAGTTCATTTTTGACATTATTATCTACTTACTCTTTATCTAAATTATAATTTCTAATTTTACTCATAATTAATTCAATATCACGAGGCTCTCCTGTGAGCTGCTTTGCGTAATATCTGCCGGGATGAAGAGTATCCCATTCAGATGGAGATTGATTATATCTTCCTTTCCCCGGTGCATTGATTCCAAAACCGTCTATGTAGGAATTCCACAAAGGATTATATTGCCTAATTAGATAGGATTCCATAGCACTTATGATGTCTGTAGCTTGACCTTGAAGGATCATAAAGCGACAAAGAAAGAGACCATTATCAAGATTTTCAGTCTGGTCAATACTTCTTAAATGCTTTTGTAATCTGTTTCTTAGAGCTGCACCTGTATTGTTCTTTTTACCCTGTCTTGATCCTGAAGGAACGGCTTTTCCTATGTAAATCGGATGCATTGCAGGTAAATTACCTGCGTAACAAGTTTCCTCTGTTGATTTTAAGAATAGGGCATATACCCCAGCTCCATCAAATTTAGGTAAATTGTTCAATTGATAATATGGTGTACCTTCAAAGAACTTAAATGCTGGCTTTACAATGGCTTCTATTTTCTTGTCTGAAATTTCTACAATATGGTTATTAATGTCAAACAATTTAGCATTCCTATATCTACATGAGTCATATTAAGACACAACTATCTGGATGCGTATCGTATCATAATGCCTTGATAATACTAAATTAATTACGCAGTTTCAGGTAAAAATTTACCTTACCCTAACAAATACATCTTCATAGAAGAATTGTCCAGAAAGTTTCGGAAAGTTTCGGAATAGTAAGCCTTTCCTAGCAATTTACCCAAAGGGAGTAAATGAATAAGTTCAATGCGAACATATCACAAGATTATTTTATAAAGTGCTTGGAGTTTCTCCAGATAATTTTTACAGTGATAAACTAGCTCCTGCAATTCAGTCCAGATTATTATTCTTGGTCGAGTCGGGATTAGATACAGGAGTTTTAATTCCATTGATTTTTCTTACATGATAATTTGAGTAATCTCCTTGCTCGATTTTCTTTACAAATTGGGGGCGAGTCATATCATCGCCATTATGATTGTCATGGAATTTCTTATTTCGTCCAGAGTCGCTTTCTTGAGTTACAGTTATTCTTTTCTTAGCCATGTGCTATCTCCTGAATAATGGTTCAATATTATTAAGTTCTTCAGCTTTTGGTACTGGTATTCCTGTTATATCCGATAGCATTCCAGATGTAATATTCAGATGCTCTGCTATTTTATGAAAGGAAATTTTAACCTCACTATTGAGAATATCAAAAGAGCTTTTCAATAGCTCGGGTGATTCCTTATCAATCCTGTCGTCATATCTTTCCTTCTTTGACTGACCAGACTTGCTTAACCAGATATTTGCTGCTCTATATTGCTGAGAAGATATTATCTTAAGAAAATGTGCCCGATATATGATTGCTCTCAAACTCATTCCCCATCGTATTTTTAATTCATAAAGAGGTTTCCATGAGATTTCACGATTGGCAATAAAGTTTCTTGGAAACTCTCTCACAAAAGAAGATCTAGGGAATATAAAAGCACTTGCAAATCTGTCTGCTTCTCCCTCTGTAACTGTGTCACCTGTTTCTATACCGTTATGCAGTATGAAATGACCGCATTCATGTGCTAAATCAAACCTTAATCTACATGGACTTTCTTTTGCACTATTCCGAATGATAATTGGATGTTTACGATTAAGAGACAGTGCATCCACTTTTTCAGAAACTCCAGTAAATGTAG
>CAYSXD010000262.1:0-3002 GCA_964434925.1 uncultured Spirochaetaceae bacterium | reverse complement strand
GAAATGAGCTTGAGGAGTCTATCAGTCAGGGAGATATGAAGGCAATTGCTTCCGGTGGACAGCGTATTAGTCAGGTTACATCGGAGCTGCAGGAAGCAGTTATGCTGACCCGCATGCAGGATATAGGAGCAATTCTTAATAAGTTCCCGCGGGTTGTAAGGGATATGTCCAGAAAACTTAATAAGAAGATAAATATAAGGATTGTTGGAAAAGAAGTCGAACTTGACAAGACACTCCTTGAGGGGCTGAATGATCCACTGACTCATATGATTCGAAATTCCGTTGATCACGGGATTGAACCCCCGGAAGAAAGGAGCAGGGCAGGGAAAAATCCTGTAGGTGAGATTGGTTTGAAAGCATTTCATGAAGCAGGACAGGTAATTATAGAGATTTCGGATGATGGAAAGGGAATTGATGGAGATATAATTGCGGAAAAGGCGGTGGCAAAAGGTTTAATAACACAGAACGAAGCTGATGCTATGGCCGAAAAAGCAAAAACCGAACTCATTCTTCTCCCCGGATTGTCTACAGCGGAACAGATCACCGATGTTTCCGGCAGAGGTGTAGGAATGGATGTTGTAAAGAGCAACCTGGATAAACTCGGCGGAACTATGGATATTGAATCCGTTATAGGTAAAGGGTCTGTTTTTCGCATTAAACTTCCCTTGACTCTTGCCATTATCCCGTCTCTTCTGGTTTCGGTACATAATGAGAGTTTTGCTATCCCACAGCTGAATGTTGAGGAGCTTATTAGAGTAAGACCTGAGGATGTAAAAACCAATATTGAAAAACTGGGGACATCGGAAGTTCTTAACCTTCGTGGTAAATTGGTCCCACTTGTTTTTCTTTCCGATGTTCTGGGAATTAAATCCACCTACACAGATCCTGAAACAGGGGAGGAAAGTGAAGATCGCCGTAAAGAGGCTGTGGACCGCCGTTCGGACAGGGAAGATGAAACTGACGCCGAATATGAAAGTATCCGTTCAGGGAAAGACCGCCGCTATCATGCCGGTAGTGTTTTAAATATTGTTATAGTAGCTTCAGGAAATATGTCCTATGGAATTTTGGTAGATATTCTCCACGAAAATATGGAAATTGTCGTTAAACCTCTTGGAAGACATTTACAGGGCTGCACTGAATATGCCGGGGCTACAATAATGGGAGATGGAAGCGTCGCACTTATTCTGGATATTGCCGGGATTGCATCTATTCTAAAGATGTCCGCAGTGGCCAGTACAATTAAGGCCCGGGAAACCGGCCGGGAAGAGGAAACCAAATCCGGGGAAGAAAAACATTCGTATCTTCTTTTTAGAAACTCCACCGAGGAGTACTGTGCCATGCCTCTGGAAATAGTCGGAAGGGTAGAGCATATTGATATATCCCAAATTGAGATTGTTGGTGGAAAACGGATAATGCAGTACATGGGCAGGGGGCTTCCACTTATCCGGCTGCAGGATGCGGCTGAATGTGGAAACCTTCCGGAGAATGATCTTGCAGTAATTGTCTTTAATGGATTTGGAAGGGAAATTGGACTTCTTGCCATGCGACCGGTAGACTTTATCGAAAAAGAGATGCTTGTAGACCATAGTTCACTTCGTCAACAGGGGGTAATGGGGTCGGTAATTATTAATGACAGGACAACCATGATTCTCGATGTATATGAAATTGCTGAGGCCCTCTATCCTGAATGGGCAAGGGAGAGAGATGACAGAGCTGCAAATTTCTCTGTATCAGCAGGTACCGATGATGAGCAGCCTCTGATTCTTGTAGCGGAAGATTCCACTTTTTTTCGTAAACAGGTTGTTAAATATATTGAACAGGCAGGCTATCAGGTAATGGCCGGAGAGGATGGAGAGGCTGCCTGGAAACTTCTTGTAGAAAGTGAAAAGAGGGTGGATTTGCTTGTAACGGATATTGAAATGCCTAACCTTGACGGTTATGGACTTGTTACCCGGATCCGGGCAGACAGTAAATACGCAAACCTGCCGGTCATTGCCGTTACATCACTCGCAGGGGACGAGAATATGGAAAAAGGTAAAGCCGTGGGAATAAATGAATACCAGGTAAAACTGGATAAAGAAATGCTCATAGAAAGCATACATAAAACTATAAAGGCTACTGTACAATAAAAGGAGATTAAAATTATGGCTAAGAACGGAAAGGTTTCATTTGTAAGCAGTATAGGAGGCAAAATTCTTATTGTTTTCATTTTATTAAGTCTTGTAACTATACTTTCACTGACTTTCATAAGCCTGAATAGAACGTCCGGTGCACTTTCAAATGCGGCTTCGCATGAGCTTGAGGCAATCAGGGCAATTAAAAAAACGCAGATAGAGAACTTTTTTACTCAAAGAATGGATAATGCTCTGGCCCTGGCTGACAATCCTTTTATTCACCAGGCTTTTAAGGATCTGGATGCCGCACTAAATGCCGGTGGAGGAACTACTGGCGGCAATTTTAAGGGTTATTCAAAAGGACAGTATAATGCTCCGGCTGAATACAAAACAGTTCATGATAAATACTATTCTGCTCTTAAGTTTTATATGGAACAATATAGTTACTCCGATCTTTTCCTCATGAGTCCGGAACAAGGTGATGTCGCTTTTACCGTAGACAAAGATTCAGATTTTGGACTGCGTATGAAAGATGTTCATTCATCACTGAGGGATGTGTGGCAGATTTCCGCGAAAGAAGGCCGGGCTGCTCTGTCCGATACAAAACCTTATGCTCCGGCTGGCGGCGTTCCCGCACAGTTTGTTGCCGCTCCCATAAAGGAACACGGCCGGGTAATCGGCGTGGTAGCTCTTCGTATCTCGATTAAAGAAGTTAACAAAATAATGCAGGAACGGGTAGGTATGGGAGAAACAGGAGAGACCTATCTTGTCGGGGCGGATAAATTGATGCGCTCCGATTCTTTTTTTGATCCGAAGAATCATTCCGTTGCTGCTTCCATGGTCGGTACTGTAAAAGCAAATGGTGTGGATACCATAGCGGTCAGGTCC
>CAYSXD010000261.1:0-3003 GCA_964434925.1 uncultured Spirochaetaceae bacterium | reverse complement strand
TTGAGGACCTTATCCGGTTAACGAGAGAGGAGAAACTATCTGATATTGATCCCTATAATGGTCTCTATTTCTTTCTACACGCTCTTTGCTTACAGAAAAAACCGGGAATGGATGATCTTGACAGACTTACTTTACTAAGCAAAGCACTGCGGCATGTACAGACGATAGCAAGCCGGATTGATGTTCCTTCCGAACGGATAGATTATTTAAACCGGAATTACTGGAATTCAAGACTTGTTTCGGAGGGAAGAAAAAACAAACTGCTTTAGCAGTTTGTTTATGGGTAGAGCTCCGGTTTATCAAATTCAGGAGGGAGGGGAACCGGTTTACCCTGTTTATTCACACATACCCAGGTAACGTCCGCTTCACTTAAGACGGTAGTGCCTCTCATAAAGGTCTGCCGGAAAATACCACTGGTTTTTCGCCGTTTTAGCGGCCGGGTCTCAATAATAATCTCATCATTAACTTCTGCCGGTACTTTATAGGCAATGCATATCTTTGTAACAAAGAGTCTGTACTCTTTCGAAAAGAAGGCTTTATAGTTTATACCGATATCTTCCAGGAAGCTAATCCGGGCGGCTTCCAGATAGTTGAGATAATTTGCATTGTTGACATGATTATTCCCATCAAGTTCATAGCTTCTTACTTTTAAGGTGTATCTGTGTATCATGCACCTATTTTAACGTTAATGAGGAAGGTTATCAAGATAGTGCGAGTTATTGACATAAAAACTTCACGTTGATATAGTACTCTCACTGTATCTTGTGGTGGCGTAGCTCAGTTGGTAGAGCGATCGGCTCATATCCGGTTTGTCAGGGGTTCAAGTCCCTTCGCCACTAATTTTTTAGACATACCTTTCATTATAATTGTAGGTAACTATTTTAGAAAGCAGGTGGGGAACGCTGAAGAAGTTTACATCTGACATTCAGTATTGGAAGTTTTCTGCGTACGGGTTTTTAAAAAATCTTCGTTTTTTTGATCCTTTTATTATTCTTTTTTTTAGGGAATCCGGTATTTCTTTTTTTCATATAGGTATTCTTATTGCCGTACGGGAAATTACGGTAAACGTTCTGGAAATCCCTTCCGGTCTTATAGCTGATTCAGTTGGCCGCCGTCGCTCCATGATTTTCTCGTTTCTATCCTATATCATCTCCTTCGCGATGTTTTATATGTTCCGGAGTTTTAGTTTCTATATAATTGCTATGCTTTTTTTTGCCGGGGGAGAGGCGTTTCGAACAGGAACCCATAAGTCAATGATTTTGGAATATCTCAGGATAAAAAATGAACTTGATTTAAAAGTTCATTATTACGGGCATACACGAAGCTGGTCACAGCGGGGATCAGCGCTTTCTTCTCTTATCGCAGGAGCCATTGTTTTTACTACTTCAAGTTATCATTTTGTTTTTCTCTTTTCCATTATCCCTTATGTATTTGTGTTATTTTTAATGTTCACGTATCCTTCCTATCTGGATTTTACTTCAGGAAAACGGGAAACTGTTTCAATAAAAGAAAAAGTAATTGTATCCTTCAGAGGCTTTATTAACGTTCTTGGTAATCCGGTAAGCAGAAAAACACTGATTAATTCAAGTTTATATGACGGGATTTTTAAATCTTTGAAGGATTATATTCAGCCTGTTCTTAAAACAATAATTGTGATGATTCCTTTTCTTAGTGATTTAACAGATCAGAAACGGCTTGCAATACTTACAGCAGGGGTTTATTTTATTCTTTATATGCTTACTTCCCTTGTTTCGGCATATTCAGGAAAAGGTATCGAGGCATTTCACTCCGAGGAAAAAGGATTAAATGTTACCTATCTAACTGCTGTACTTTTTATGCTTGGGATAGGAATAAGTCTTTATTGTGACAGTTATGTATTTGCAGTTGTATTCTTTATTCTGTTCTATATGCTTCAGAACTTTAGAAAACCCGTTATGACAGGGTATTTAAGCGGTAAAATACCTCCTGAAGTTATGGCAACAGGATTGTCAACTGAGTCGCAGGGTAAAACAATAATTACTGCAATTCTGGCTCCACTCTGTGGATTTATCGTTGACCGGATTGGCCTTTATGCCGCTCTGGCGACACTTGCTTTTTTATTGCTGATTTTTTATCCTCTGTTGAGATTAAATGAGAAAAAATCCGGGCGGACTACAAGGAGATAAGTATGTATTTTTTTTACATGAAGAAAGTTTTTTTTGATGCGTGGGATAATCTGTTACCCCTCATTGTTCTTAATCTGGGTTTTGTTATTATAATAGCCGGATTTGCTTATTCATCTATTCTCTTCGAACCGGGGAGTGTTGGTTTCTTTGTTGCCTGCATTATACTTATTGGTTTGTTTAATTTTTACTCCGGAGGTGTTTCCGGTTTTACAAAAGAGCTTATATCCTCGGGAAGCGCGGAATTAAAAAGTATCATTTCTTTCTCGCTGATGACCTGGAAACAGAATCTTATACTCTCAATCATTACATTTGTTGAAGTTGCTGTTCTGTTTATTGGATTCCCTTTCTATCTCTCAATGGGAGGGATTCCAGGACTTATCGGAGCAGTTACTATTTTCTGGGTGACCATTTTCTGGCTGCTTTCATCCATGTACTATTTTCCTGTGGGATTTCAGCTGGATGGCGGCATTAAGAAACAGCTAAAAAAAAGCATATTAATATTTTTTGATAATACAGGATTTACCGTTTTTCTTGGTTTTCACACAATAGTTTTATTTGTTATCTCTTTTGTAACAGCTTTTCTTATCCCCGGAATATCGGTTATTCTTATGTCTCAACAGATAGCTTTAAAACTGCGGTTGTACAAGTATGATTATCTTGAAGAGAATCCTGAAGTATCACGAAGGCATATTCCGTGGGAAGCACTCCTTGTGGAAGAAAAAGAAAAAATTGGTTCACGAAGTTTAAAAGGAATGATTTTTCCCTGGAAAGAGTAATATTGTGTGTGTTCTTAGCGGATGCTGAACTTCATCCGCGTAAATGTTGTATACGTTTCTCC
>CAYSXD010000260.1:0-3029 GCA_964434925.1 uncultured Spirochaetaceae bacterium | reverse complement strand
GACAGTCCCCCTGTACTATCATTTTTATGAATAATCGGATAACTCATCTAAATCAGTTAGAAAAAATAGCAATGACCCTTAGCCCTAAATCCCTAATAATTCCCGGAGGAGACAGGTATGAGGACCTTGCAATTGTTAAATATTATCAGGATCTGAAATATATTAAACGTGTTATTCTTGTTGGTAATATAAAAAAAATGATTACTTCGGCAGAAGAACTTGGTTTGGAACTTTCCAATACAGATATGATCGAGGCTGAGAATCATGATGAAATGGCTTTTAAGACTGTAGAAATAGTCAATAATGGAGAAGCTGATATAATCCTCAAGGGAGGAATATCAACTCCTGTACTCAACAGACAAATTATAAAAATAAAAACACACAATACTATTTCTCTGGTAACACTTTTTCAAGCCGGATGTATAGGTGATGGGCGTTTATTTCTTCTAACAGATCCCGGGGTGACAGTAGACTGTAATTTTGACAGGATGACTGATCTTGTAAACCATGCCTCAGACGTTGCGAGTACTGTCCTTGGGATTAATATTCCCAGGGTTGCGCTATTGTCTGCAAATGAGAAGATAATCCCTTCTCTCCCCTCGACTGTTCTTGAGGATAAGCTTACAAAAAGCCACTGGGAAAACAAACTTGTATACGGCCCACTTTCCTTCGATCTGGCAGTGGATGAGGAATCAGCAAAAACCAAAGGTATATATGAGAAGGAAGGAGAACTGATTGCAGATGTTGCCGGCAGAGCGGATGTTCTTGTATGTCCCGGGCTCGATTCCGCAAATATTCTATATAAAGTTATTATGAGTATGACGGCTCACAAACTGGCGGAAACAGCAAGTATTACCATGGGTGTTAAGGTCCCATATATCATTCTCTCCAGATCCGAACCTGAGATATCAAAAATTAATTCTGTTGCTCTTTGCTGTATAATGGCAGACCGCAAAGGAAAGGAGTAATAAAACCCGCAGAACGGGAAATAATGGAAACCGCCCAACTACCGGATGTTTAATAATGTTTTTTTTAATACTATTTAAATTTGGCGGCAGTCCCAACAACCAGCACTTCCGCTGCACCCTGCATGACGGAAGATGATGAATATCTTATATTAATTACTGCATCCGCGCCAAGATTTTCGGCTTCGGTTACCATACGTTTTGTCGCTTTAGCCCGTGCTTCGTTTATCATTTCGGAGTAACCTTTCAGTTCACCGCCGACAATGGTTTTAAACCCGGCCATAATATCTTTTCCAATATTCTTGGACTGAATAACCGAACCCTTGACCAGCTGTATTGTTTCAATTTCCTTTCCTGAAATAAAATCAGTATTTACCAAGATCATCCTCTTCTCCCCCTTTTATCTCTTTTATCCTCTGAATGAGGACGGCGACAAGAGCTCCGAGTCCAATAAGAGCCCCGGCGGCAAATATGAAGCCGACAAGCGAAGCTCCGGGAATTTCCTTGAATACAACAAAATAGAAAATTCCGAAAGCCGCAATAATAATACCCACCGCCAGTGCCGACAGGATCGGCGCAACGTATCGTTTCATATACATAATATAATGAATAATTATTGCAAACACCAGTTATTTTTTATTTTCTTTTTCTTTCAGTCATTAGCGGAAAAAACTTGACCAAGACTGTTCTATCTGTTATATTATATATATAACAGATTGGAGGTGTATAATGCTTCTCAGGATCGATTTGAACAGTGACGAAACGCTGTATGCACAACTATCGAATCAGCTAAAGTACGGTATTGCAAAGGGGTATTTAAAACCGGGGGAAGATCTGCCTTCTGTACGCACCCTGGCATCGGAGCTCGGCATCAATCTGCATACGGTTTCGAAAGCATACAACATGCTTAAAGAAGAAGGAATTATTATTATTAACCGGAGCAGAGGAGTAAAGGTAAGTGAACAGGCTCTTATAAATCGCAGCAATAATTATGAAAATGTTCTGAAAGAAAAAATTACCAGACTCGTTTCGGAAGGAATCTGCAACGGCATACAAAAAGAGGAATTTATGCAGATGGTTCAGGAAACGTTCAGTGCGTTAGGAGGAAAATAAAATGAACATGTTTATTACGGGATTCAATGGAGCTGTGCTTCTTCTCCTGGGACTTCTATATACATTTACACCTGATCTTGTAAACAAGTACCTTCTCTTCGGAGTAACCGTTACCGATGAAATACTCCATGATAATGAAACAGCCGGTATCAAAAAACTGTTCAGACTGTATACATTATCTGTATGCTTCATTTCCATTGCAGTGTACGGAGGCCTGGTCCTTCTGTTAAACGGGGCATCCGGATCTGCGGTGTTTCCTGCCGTTCTTGTTCTGGAGCTTGTCTTTGACTTCATCATCTACCTTTATGCTCATAACCGTATTAAATCCGTTAAAAAAAGACACAGAATCCCGGAATCCGGAATTCAAACCATAGAAACACAGGAAACAAGGGAATTTTCAGTTATGTACCCCCTCTGGTATATACTTTATCTTGCTCTTACTGCGGGAGCGGTTTTAGTTTCGTTGCGGGAATACCCCGGGCTGCCTGCGACAATCGCAATTCATTTTAATGCGTCAGGAACACCGGATGGATTTATGCGGAAATCGTATTTCGCCCTTCTCGTTCTCCCCGCAACAATGTTTCTCTTTTCACTTCTCTTCATGGGCATAA
The DNA here is from genome assembly GCA_964434925.1 of uncultured Spirochaetaceae bacterium. Lineage (GTDB taxonomy): Bacteria > Spirochaetota > Spirochaetia > B11-G9 > B11-G9 > S145-15. The sequence continues at coordinate 340 of CAYSXD010000260.1, read as the reverse complement.
ACGCCGCATTAAAACACGCAAAAAAAGTATCCGGCGCCGCGAAGGGCAAACTGTCTTTCAACCAGGAAAACAGATTCAGATATCTCTGGTCAATTGCCCTCTATCTAACAGGAATTATCGTACTTGGGATTCTCTTTTTTGCCCAGTTGACCATTATAAAAATATGTCCGGACAGCATGCATCTGTTGTACATTTCTCTTGTAGGTTCCCTGCTGATAGTACTGCTTATTCTGAGTCTTGCAGTATATACCGGACAGAGCGGCAGCAGATTAAATGCCGCAAAAAAAGAAAATGATCTTCTGGACAGGGATGATGATTCCTTCTGGAAGGGCGGCATTCT
>CAYSXD010000259.1:0-3120 GCA_964434925.1 uncultured Spirochaetaceae bacterium | reverse complement strand
TTTCAACAGGCAGAAAATGGTCTTCCTGCAGGGATTCCGCAGGAAGTGAAAAATATGTTATCTGCAATGCAGATGAGGGAGATCCCGGTGCTTTTATGGACAGGTCAATAGTTGAGTCCGATCCCCACTCTGTGCTGGAAGGGATGCTTATCGGAGCCTATGCTATCGGCGCTGAGCATGGATTTGTATATCTCAGAAACGAGTATCCTCTTGCGTTGAAGATGCTTAATCTGGCTATTGACCAGGCTTACAAATACGGGCTTTTAGGCGAGGGGATATTTGAGAGTGATTTTAATTTCGATGTATCTGTCAGCAGAGGTGCGGGAGCTTTTGTCTGTGGAGAGGCAACCTCTCTTATATGTTCCCTTGAAGGGAAGCTTCCGGAACCAAGAACAAGGCCTCCTCACCTGGCTCAATCCGGCTACATGGGCAAGCCCACCAATCTCAATAATGTAGAAACCTGGGCGAATGTTCCCAGAATTATCAATCGGGGGTCCGACTGGTTTAACGGAATTGGAACAGAAAGCAGCAAGGGAACGAAGGTTTTCTCTGTTGTTGGTAATTTAAATAATACAGGCCTTGTAGAGGTTCCCATGGGAATAACTCTGAGGGAAATTATTTATGATATTGGCGGAGGTATAATAAACAATAAAAAATTTAAAGCCGTGCAGATGGGCGGACCCTCCGGCGGGTGCATTCCCGCGTCGATGCTTGATCTGTCCATTGATTATGAATCTTTAACCGGAGCTGGTGCAATTATGGGGTCCGGTGGTTTGATTGTTATGGATGAAGATTCATGCATGGTAGAGGTGGCAAGGTATTTCCTGGCTTTTACGCAGGCTGAATCCTGCGGCAAGTGTCCGCCCTGTCGTGAAGGAACAAAACATATGCTCGATATCTTAACCGGTATAACACTGGGGGAAGGTAAGGAAGAAGATATTGAAATACTTAAAAAGATGTCTGAACTTATAAAAAAAACGGCAATATGCGGACTTGGCAATACAGCGCCCAATCCTGTTCTTTCAACAATCAGATACTTCAGAGAGGAGTATGAGGCCCATATAAGGGATAAAAGATGCCCCGCGGGAGTATGCAAGGCTTTGATAAAGTACACCATTCTGCCGGATAGCTGTACCGGCTGCCATATATGCTTCAAAAATTGCCCTTCGGACGCAATAATAGGAGAAGTAAAACAGGACCATAGAATAATTCAGGATAAATGTATTAAATGCGGAATGTGTTTTGATGTTTGCAAATTTGATGCTGTGAGATATAAATGATGGTTAAATTAAAAATTGATGACAGGGACATAGAAGTTCGGGAGAACAAATCCGTACTTGAAGCCGCACGGGAAAACAATATAAAGATACCGACTCTCTGCTACAACAAATATTTAAAGCCGTTCGGAGGATGCCGTATGTGTCTCGTCGAGATTACCGGCCCCCGGATGGGAGGAAGAAAAAAACTTGTTGCCTCCTGTACCTATCCGGCAGAGGAGGGTCTTGTTGTTATTACAGACTCTGAAAATATAAAAGAGAAAAGAAAATTTATTATAGAACTGTATCTTGCTCAATGTCCCGATACTGAAGAAATAGTAAAACTCGCAAAAGAAAATGGAATTCAGGTGGATGACGAATCAAGTCTCGATCCTGTAGGACGATATCTCATTTACAGAGCTAAAAGAAAAACACACACAAAATGTATTTTGTGTACTCTCTGTGTCCGTGTTTGCACGGAGGTTGTTCAGAGGAACGCTTTAAGTATTACAAACAGGGGTACAATGAAAAGAGTTTCCACTCCATATAATGATGTTTCGGACACCTGTATCGGCTGCGGTTCCTGTGCGTATCTATGCCCGACCAATGCGATAACCGTTGGAGAAAGTGAATAAGCGCATGTTTCTTATTTCACAGATACGTACAGACTCCTGATCCGGCCGGTATACTATCTTTGTGAAAGATGACATTCAAAAGAGGTTGATTTTCGTGAAATATAAAAAACCGGATGAAATTAAAAACATGTTCAACAGTATTACCGGTAACTATAACAGGTTCAACACGCTTATGACTTTCGGGCAGGATAAAGCGTGGAGAAGATATATGATTTATCTGGCAGACTTGAAGAACGGTAAAAGTCTCCTTGATGTGGCTACCGGAACAGGAGACATACTTATTGAAGCATTGAAAAAAAATATCGATATACAGGCGGCAGGAATCGACTTCTCAGAATCCATGCTTAAAACAGCAGGGGAAAGATTAAAAAAAAAAGATGTCAGACTGATAAACGCAGATGCTCTGGCTATTCCTTTTACCGATTCCTCATTCGATGTCGTTACTTCAGGATTTCTCATGAGAAATGTGCAGAACATTGTTAAAGCCTTTACTGAACAGTACAGAATATTGCATCCCGGCGGGATTGTTATATGTCTGGATACAACTCCGCCTGAAAAAAATAGAGTAACACCGTTTATCAATCTCTATCTCAATACGGTTATTCCTTTTTTTGCCGGAATTCTTTCGGGAAACTCGAGTGCCTACAGATATCTGGCAGAATCCACGAGGAAATTTAAAAGTGCGGATGACCTTAAGAATATTATGGAAAAAACCGGGTTCACGGAAGTGACATACCGTAAATTCATGCTGGGTACAATCGCCGTTCACTCGGGGAAACGGCCTGGATAAGAAAAACAAATGAGTAATAATGAAACCGTAAAAGGAGCAGTTTACCCGTGGGTTCTAACAGCCAGGCCGAAAACACTTCCGGCAGCTGTAGCTCCTGTTATTGTGGGTTGTGCTATGGCAATTTCACAACATCAGTTTAAACCATTTCCCGCGGCGGCCGCGCTTATAGGAGCTCTTTTGCTTCAGGTAGGTGTAAACATGGCAAACGATTATTTTGACTTTATAAAAGGTATTGATACTAAAGAAAGGACCGGTCCGGCACGTGCCGCGGCAAGCGGTTTACTTTCACCCGGCAGCATAAAAATGGGAATTCTGGTTGTAATTTCGCTGGCAGTTTTAGATGGGTTTTATCTTATTTACACTGCCGGTATCCCGGTTCTTTTTATTGGAACAGCTTCAATCCTTTCTCTGCTTGCATACAGCGGCGGGCCTTTTCCTC
>CAYSXD010000258.1:0-3175 GCA_964434925.1 uncultured Spirochaetaceae bacterium | reverse complement strand
AGTTCTTGAATTAATTGGAGGAATCATCATATTTCTCATTAAGTCGGATTCGCTGGTGAAAATAGTACAAACAATATTTAAACATGAACTCCTCCAGGATCCAACAGATATTCTTGCAAATTATTTAATTAAAGCGTCACATAATGTATCTTTCAGCACTCTCTCATTTGCTGCTGTATATCTTATGATTCACGGTTTTATTAAAATAGGTCTGGTTACAGGATTATGGTTTAAGAAATTATGGGCTTACCCTCTGGCAGAAATTGTATTATCTTTATTTATAATATATCAATTAATAAGGTTTTCCAGAACTCATTCACTAATCCTCATACTATTAACATTGCTTGACATTGTAATTTTATTCCTGGTGAGCCATGAATATAAAAGAATAAAAAATTCCCATAAACACCGGAATATGGATTAATTTTCAACGAAGGCCTCATGATCTCCCGTTAAAAACTGCTTTGATGCACTCTCGAATATGAGACACTTCACTATACCCCGGATTTTTCTCTTTTGCATTTACCGGTAGAACAGGACCGATAAAATGAGAAAAACCCATTTCAGCAGATGTTTTTATGCGCCTCTCCATATGGGAGGTTGGCAAAATTTCCCCGGCCAGGCTGATTTCTCCGATAACAGCTGTCTCTTTTGGAAAGGGAATGCCTGTCCGGGCTGAATAGAGAGCACTGGCAACCGCCAGATCAATACCGACTTCCTGCAGTCGAATTCCTCCGGCAACATTAACATAGATATCCTGATCGGAAAATTTTAAGGAAGTATGCTTTTCCAGTACAGCAGCAATTCTTGACACTCTGTTCGTGTCAATCTTATCCGAATAAACACGGGAAAACCCGCTTTTCGAAGGGACAACAAGAGCCTGTATTTCAATCATCAGTACCCGTGTTCCTTCATAAACAGGAACGGCAGTAATCCCGGGAGGAAGTTTTTCCTTTCTTTTTATTAAAAAGAGCGCGGAAGGATCTTTTACCTCCCTCAGCCCCTTTTCGTCCATTATAAAAAGCCCAAGTTCATCTATAGTTCCAAACCTGTTTTTTACCGCACGGATTACCCTCAGTCCTGTCTCAATATGATCAAAATAGAGAACGGTATCAACCATATGTTCAAGAACTTTCGGCCCGGCAATAACTCCCTCCTTTGTCACATGAGCGACAAAAAAGAGAGCACTGCTATTCTGTTTACACCAGGAAATAAGTTCATGCCCGCAGTATTTAATCTGATTTACCGTACCCGGTACTTTTCCTGCCTCCTCCGATATTACTGTCTGAATCGAATCAAGAATAACGATAGCGGGTTTTATTTTTTCCATATCCTCCAGAAGCAACTCCAGTTCAGTTTCAATGAGAATCTCTATTGCTTTTCCCGTTACGCCGATTCTGTCCGCTCTCATTTTTATCTGCTTCGCTGATTCTTCTCCCGAGATGTAAAGAATTTTACCCTCTGTCTTCAGCGCTCCGGCCAGTTGAAGCATTAATGTAGACTTTCCAATTCCCGGCTCACCTCCCAGAAGAATGGAAGACCCCTTCATAATTCCACCACCAAGTACCCGGTTTATCTCCTGTATACCCGCGTCATATCTAAAGCCTTCTTCAACGATAATTGATTCCAGAGACTGCCGTCCACTACCCTCATATTGCTGTTTCCGCCCTCTTCTACCCCTATCAGCCGCTTTTGCTGCGGAAACAGATTCCTCCATCGTATTCCAGGCCCCGCACTGTGGACATCTTCCCAGCCAGCGGGATTCCTGATGTCCGCATTCAATACATTCAAAAAACGTCTTATTTTTAGCCATTAATTTCCCCTGAATTAATTATATCATGGAACGGTTCTTTACGAAGTACCAGAAAAACTCTGTTCCGGCACTCTTACGATTAACAGTATTAAAGATAGTGCCTTTCAGGCAGAGATACTGGAGATTTTTTAAAAAAAGAAAAAATCCGCATCAATAAAACTCTTAAAACGGGTTACTATACCATTTTGAAAGCTGGTTGGGCAGCTCCGGGAGTAGATATCTCCATATAACATACTTGTTCTAAGTATTTATATACTCTACAATCACAGTATGTTTTTTATTGAGGAGAAGCTATGTCGCTGAAAGTTTATGGAATTGGGAATACCCTGATAGATATTTTTACCAATGCTGAGAATAAAGATCTGACAACTCTCGGGCTTCATAAAGGGACAATGCACCTTATTAACCTGGAAAGGCGCGCCGAACTTCTCAATTTTGTTTCCTCCTCCACCCCCTATTATTCATGCGGTGGATCGGCACCAAACACACTTATCACTCTCTCTTTTTTCGGAATAAAAACAGCTCTCGCGGGAAAGATAGGCAAAGATGAATATGGGAAAATTTATCAGGAAAAACTTGCCGAACTGAATATAATTCCTCAACTGAAGACATGTGAAGGTTCAACCGGTTCAAGTATTATTTTTATAACCCCAGATTCAGAGCGTACAATGAATACCTATCTCGGCGCGAATAGAGAATTCGGCATTAATGATATTAATCCTGAATTAATAGCCCGGGCGGAATATTTTTATTTTACAGGTTACATGTGGGATACGGAGAACCAAAAGAACGCGATTCTTAAAACCATTGAAATTGCGGAACAAAATGACACAAAAATTATTTTCGATGTTGCAGACCCGTTTGCTGTCAGCAAAAACAGAGAAGACTTCCTGAAACTTATAAAAAACCATGCCTATATAACCCTGGCTAATGGTGAAGAATCCCGCATACTCTTTGATAATTATGATGCGGGTGAATGCGCAAAATCTCTTGGAAAGCTCTGCCCGATAGCTGTCGTAAAAAACGGAAAACACGGCTCTTACATAGTTTTTGAGAATACACTCATGCCTATACCGGTTAAGGGTAAAACTCCTGTTGATACGACGGGAGCAGGGGATACGTATGCAGCTGGTTTTATCCTGGGTTTGTGTAAAGACTACTCTCTCTATGACAGCGCCCTGCTTGCTTCTTTTCTGGCAGGAGAGATTGTCCAGCAGCACGGCGCGCAGTTCCCGGATGAAAAATCCGCTGAACTCAATAACCTTCTCCAATCGGGAGACTGGCGGAACCGGTAAACCTCTTTTACTTTGATCCAAAATAGATATACTGTAAAAAAGGAGTTTGCTATGAAAAAAATTTTAA
>CAYSXD010000257.1:0-3177 GCA_964434925.1 uncultured Spirochaetaceae bacterium | reverse complement strand
ATAGGCATGCTGTACAGCGGAGAAACAGAAAATGATAAGGCGGATTGTGCGAAAATTGTTACTGATAGGGTTAACAGTAGAATAGCTAAAAAAACTATGCGCTTACACCTTTTTTTAAATAGATCGTTCATACCAGAACGCCTCCTCTCTTTTAAATAATTGTACAAGAATCAGACAATAGTGGTTTATTATTATATACTATATCACAATACTCATTTATTTCATTATTCGGAACAAAAAAATTAAGATTTTTATCATTTACCCGTAATAATTATTATGAAAAGGGTAGAAGCCCTTTTAGCTTACTTCTTTTTCCAAAAACCACCCTCAAACCATTTGCATTTCTTAACACTTCCTGTTATTCTGTCGGCAAATTCTGACGGAGGTATTCCTATGGCATATATAATAGCTAAAGATGATTGCATTAACTGTGGTGCTTGCGACCCTGAATGTCCTGTTGAAGCTATCAGTGAACAGGATGACGCACGGATTATTGATCCGGAGCTGTGTACCGACTGCGGTGCGTGTGCAGCAGTTTGTCCTGTTGAATGTATTTCCGAGGGGTAAAACAGGTTTCATGTTTGTTAAGAGCTGCACACGCAGCTCTTTTTTTTTCCTGCGGTATAAAACCTTTCCCTTCAATACTGTCCGTTTTCTGATAACTATATAAGAAAAAGATGGAAAAATAACCTGCTCTTTATATGATGTAATTTTGTACAACAAAGGCTTGCTTTTTTATCTTATTTTTTCTATCTTAGTTAGGCAAGACTAACCCTTCAGCAAGAGGAGAAGTGAGTGTCCGTCCCCCTGTCAAAAATGAATATCGGTGATAAAGGCATAGTGCTTTCTGTAAAAGCAAAAGGTGAAATTCGAAGACGGCTCCTTGATATGGGACTCTTTGCCGGGATACGATTCAGAGTAATACGAATTGCCCCATTAGGGGATCCCATTGTCATAAAAGTACGGGGATTTGAACTTTCCCTCCGACTGGAGGAAGCAGGCCAGGTACTGGTTGAAAAAATCGGACATATGGGTGACAGAGTCCCTATGCGGGAATATAGGAATCTATACAGCCCTGCTCCAATTATTGAAAGAAGAGCACACAAAAGAAAAAATATTCGTATAGCATTATTGGGAAACCCGAACAGCGGTAAAACAAGCCTCTTTAATGAGATTGTCGGTACCCATCAGAAAGTGGGAAATTTTACCGGCGTTACTGTCGAAAAATACGAAGGGACATTGAACTACAAGGATTATAAACTGGAATTCACCGATCTTCCCGGAACATATTCACTTACCGCCTACTCCCCGGAAGAAATTGTTACCCGTAATTTCTTACTGGATAAGAAACCCGATATTGTTGTTGATGTTGTTGCCGGCTCCAATCTTGAACGTAACCTTTATCTAACGACACAGATTATGGAGCTGGAAGTGGATATGCTTGTAGCTCTTAATATGTATGATGAGGTGGAGAAGCAGGGCATTAAAATTAAACTGGATCAGCTTGAAATTCTTCTTGGTTCACATGTAATCCCAACTTCCGCTCTTAAAAAAACAGGCATAACTGAACTACTTGACCATATAATTGATGTTTTTGAGGGAAAAATTACCATAGCAAAAAACAAACTCAGCTTTAATCCTGAAATTGAGCAGGAAATTCACATACTTGAAAATTTATTAGAAAAAGACGGTTTTCTTTCCGAGCGATATAACCTGAAATGGCTTGCAATTAAACTGCTTGAAAGTGATCAGGTTGCCTATGAAAATGTCAGAAACAGAAGTATTTATGTTAAAGTCAGCAGGGAACTGACCAATTTTTTTGATCGGTATGAACATATAAGTGAAGACGATCCTGAAACCACCATTATAGAGGACAGACACGCATTTATTCGTGGAGCTCTTCATGAAACAACAAAATTCCCTGTTATCCGTAAAAAAAATCCGACAGATTATATTGATAATGTTCTTCTTAACCGGATACTGGGACTTCCTATCTTTTTTTCCATTATGTGGCTGATGTTTCAGTTTACCTTTACACTGGGAACACCATTCATGAAATGGATAGACATTTTTTTCCAGTTTCTTGGACGGGGTATTACGGCAATTCTTCCGGACGGTTACATACAACATCTCCTTGTAGATGGTATAATCGGGGGAGTCGGCGGTGTTCTTATTTTTGTTCCCAATATTCTCTTACTGTTCTTTTTTATCGCGTTTCTGGAAGGTTCGGGATACATGGCCAGAGCGGCATTTGTCATTGATAAGGTTATGCACAAAATCGGTCTCCATGGTAAATCATTTATACCAATGATTACCGGTTTCGGCTGCTCCGTACCCGCTATAATGGCAACACGTACCCTTAAAAACAAAGGTGACAGAATTACAACGATGATGATAATTCCTTTCATGAGTTGCAGTGCCAAACTTCCTGTTTACATTCTGATCCTTTCCGCGTTTTTTCCTCCCAGGCTTGCAGGAAACATGCTCTTCGGAATCTATATGTTCGGTATACTCATTGCTTTTCTTTCCGCACTTCTCATAAAAAAGGTTGCCTTTAACGGGCAGTCGGAACCTTTTGTCATGGAACTCCCCCCCTATCGGCTACCGGGATTTAAATCACTCCTGTATCAGATGTTTTTTAAAACCAAAATGTACTTAAAAAAAGCAGGTACCATTATTTTAACTGCTTCAATAATCATCTGGGTGGCAAGCAACTTCCCTGTTAATACGAAAGCCCGTCAACACTATGAAGAATCAGTAAAAACGGTTGCCGCTAACAATTCACTTTCAGAATCGGATAAAAAGGCACTCATTGCTCAGTACACAAATAAAAATTCGGCTCAGCAGCTTGAATACTCCATTGCCGGCCGGTTCGGAAATGTTCTGGTCCCTATAATAAAACCTCTTGGATTTGACTGGAAAATAGGTATTGCACTCACAGCCGGTTTTGCGGCAAAGGAGGTTGTCGTTTCCACTCTCAGCACCCTCTACTCTATTGGTGAGTCAAATAATAAATCTTTTCAGAGAGCAAAAAGATTTCACGACGAATCCGGATATTCCAGGGCTACAGCGCTTTCTTTGATAATATTTGTGCTCCTCTACCTGCCTTGTATTGCTGCAACAACTATCTTCCACAAGGAAGCGGGAAACTGGAAGTGGACCCTGATATTTATACTG
>CAYSXD010000256.1:0-3178 GCA_964434925.1 uncultured Spirochaetaceae bacterium | reverse complement strand
TCTAACAATATCATCTGTCACCATAAGGTTCGACGGGGTGATATTGAAAAAGCTTTGCAAAAAGCTGATTTCATACTTGAAAAGACATTTACAACTCCCTTTGTTGAACACGCGTATCTGGAAACTGAAGGCGCTGTTTGTGTTCCACAGCATGGGGGATCAATGAAGGTTTACGGAAGTATTCAGCACCCTTTTAGTGCACGACGGTTTGTTGCTGCCCATCTTGGCATTTCTGAAGCAGAAGTTGAGGTGTTTTCCCATCCTACAGGAGGCAGTTTTGGCGGTAAGGATGATACGGCAGCAATGATTTGTGCACGTACGGCTCTGGCCGCTGTATTAATTAACCGCCCGGTAAAAACAATTTACACAAGAGAGTGGTCTATGCTTGAAAGTTATAAACGACCTGCGTATTCCATTAATTATACGTATGGGTTTAACAATAATGGAACCATAGAAGGAGTAAAATGTAAAATACTGGCAGATTCCGGAGCCTATACATCTACAACTCCATGGTCTACCTGGCGATCTACAGCGCAAAGCTGCGGGCCGTATGTTGTTCCTAATGTACATACGGATGTATTTGGAGTTGCTACCAATAATGTCCCTGCTGGTGCATTTCGCGGGTTTGGATCTCCGCAGATTAATTTTTCAGTTGAACAGATAATGGATATTGCCGCAGAAAAACTGGGCATGGATCCTATTGAAATACGTAAAAGAAATGCAGTTGTTAACGGGTCAACAACAATAACAGGTCAGATTCTTAATACACATCAGGTAAGCACACATGAAGTACTTGATGCTGTGGTTGATGCGTCGCATTTTTTTGAAAAATTAAAAAAAAGCAGTCACGGAAATTCTAAGACTGAGCTTCTTTACGGCATCGGCATAGCTCTGTCATACCGGGGGTCAAGTATTGGCGCGGAAGGGATGGACTTTGCCGCATGCACTATTAATTGTCAGTTTGACGGTTCCATAGTTCTTGAAACAGGTATATATGAAAATGGGCAGGGGGCTGAAAGTGCGATGAACCTGATGATGGCCGAACTTCTTGGAGTAAAAATTAGCAGGGTATTTTATCGGCCGCCTTCTACTTCAAATATTCCAGACAGTGGAACAACTGTTGCATCCCGGGGAACGCTGATGGGCGGTGGAGCTATTGCTGATGGTGTTAAAAAAATTAAACAAATAATGGCTGATAATCTGGCAGATAAATTACGCTGTCTGCCGCGGGAGGTGAGTTTTAAAGATGACTATCTCTGGGGAAAGGATGGAGCAAAACTGACCTGGGATGAAGCAATAAAAATTTTATATACACGAAAGACTTTTCCTTTTGCTTTTGGCTATTTTCAGGCTCCTTCCGTATCCTGGGATGAGGAGAATGGTCAGGGAGATGCTTATTTTACCTATGTTTACAGCTGCCAGGCAGCTGAAGTAGAAGTTAATAAAAAAACAGGAAAAATAAAAGTATTAAAAGTAACTGCAGCTCATGATATTGGAAAAGCAGTAAATAAAATGATGCTTGAAGGGCAGATTTATGGTGGTATTGTACAGGGACTTGGTATGACATTGACGGAAGATTTTAAAATAGAGGACGGCTATGTAAAATCTCTCAATTACAATACCTATAAAATCCCAAAAGCTACTGATATGCCTGATATGAAAGCTATTATTATCGAAAATGCTGATCCAAACTCTCCAACCGGTGCAAAAGGTATTGGAGAACCGGCATTGGAAATAATTGCTCCGGCAATAGCTAATGCTGTGTACAATGCAACAGGATATAGAAGCTATACCCTTCCCATCAAAATACCTGACGGCTATTTCAACGGAAACTAAAGTACTTCAAAAAAAATGCTTATTGATTAATACAATTTTTTCGCCTATTCCAACGCTTTAAGCCACACCTCCGGTGATGCGTCGCTTGGCATTCTCCAGTCTGCTCTTGGTGATAAAGCGATTGTTCCAACTTTTGGTCCGTCCGGTATAGCTGAACGCTTAAACTGCTGGGAGAAAAATCTTTTATAAAATACAGTAAGCCATTTCTTAATACTAACAGGTGAATAAATACCACTAAAGGCGTTTACAGACAAAAAAAGAATTTTTTTCGGAGTATAACCAAAACGTACAACGTGAAAAAGAAAAAAATCATGGAGTTCATAGGGGCCGATTTTATCTTCGGTAATCTGGGAAATTTCACCGTTCTTTCCCGGAGGTAACAGTTCCGGAGAAATAGGTGTTGCAAGAATATTTTTTAAAATCATAGCCGAGGCTGTGGTTGATCTGTAATCGGCATAGTACTCAATCATGTATGAAACTAGAGTTTTGGGCACCCCGCTATTCACTGTGTACATTGACATATGATCTCCATTATACGTGCACCATCCAAGAGCTAACTCTGACAGATCGCCCGTACCAATAACAAGGGCATTTTCCATATTAGCTCTGTCCATTAGAATTTGAGTTCTTTCACGGGCCTGTGTATTCTCATATGTAATATCAGTACTTATCCCGTCATGACCGATATCTTTTAAATGCTGCTTAGCCGCTGAACTTATATTAATCGTTTCCAATTGCAAACCAAGCTCACGGCAGAGTTTTTCAACATTCCCTCTTGTCCGTTTTGTAGTTCCGAATCCAGGTAATGTTAAACAGTGTATACGATTTTTATTTAAATGAAGATGATTATATGCTTCAATGATAACAAGAAGTGCCAGTGTGGAATCGAGACCTCCGGACAGACCGATTACTGTATCCTTAATGCCTGTATGCTTCAATCTTGTAGCCAGCCCTACACTCTGTATGGAGAGTATTTCTTCACATCTTTTTTCACGGTTTTCTTTTTTAGCAGGTACAAAAGGGTGTGGTTCGATTTTTCTTAAAATATCAACAGGATATTTCTTTGAATCCGACGTCACGGTAATAAAAGTATACTCATTTTTTTCACTATCAGATCCTGGGATGCGTTGAAACGCACTCGAGTTTTTTCGCTCATGTCGAATAATATCAAGATCAAAATCGCTATAAATTAATGCATTATTTCGTAAAAATCTTTTATTTTCTGCAAGAATTTTACCATTTTCAGAAATTATTGAATGCCCTCCAAAAATAGTATCAGTGGTTGATTCACCGACTCCGGCAGAAGTATAGGCGTATCCCCCAAGGATTCTGGCGGATTGAT
>CAYSXD010000255.1:0-3184 GCA_964434925.1 uncultured Spirochaetaceae bacterium | reverse complement strand
GGATTTTGATGACATCCCCGGCCTCAAGTTAGTTGTTTTTGGTTCTTAAACAGGGTTACAAAAGTACAAAAGGGAATAGGCGATACTGGATTTGAACCAGTGACTTCTACCGTGTGAAGGTAGCACTCTCCCACTGAGTTAATCGCCCAAAAGATATCCCTGTATAAACGAAAGGAAACCTCTTTCGTCTTCAGGCTAAGTATAACCAGATGAGTAAAACTGTCAACTCTTACCAGCCATCACCCGTTCGGATTACCCACAAAATCACCCGAACGGAACATTGACAGTAAAAATACATTCCGCATAGTCTTATGGCAGGGAGAAAATACCATGAAAACATTTTTTAAACATCCGAAAATTGTGCTACTGATCCTTTTTATTATAACCTTGTTCTTCGCGGTTCAGCTGCCTAAGATCCGGTTGAGTAATGATGTTTTAACTTTTATTCCAAAAAATAATAAGGAAGTGGTCAACTACGATAAAGTTAAAGACCAATTCGGGAGCGATCTTATTATAGACGTAGCTCTGGAAACAACTCATGGAACAATATTCGGAAAAGACTTCCTCAATCTTGTAAAAGAACTCACCGATAATTTTTCCTCCATTCCGGGAGTGGTAAGTGTTGATTCAATAAGCAGCACTGACAGCATAACAGGGACGGAGGAAGGAATGGAAGTTCACCCCCTCTTTGAAAATTTTGATGGGTCACAGAAAGCCATTACCAGTTTAAAAACAAAACTTCTTTCCTGGAATATCTATGAGGGAATGCTCTATTCAAAAGATTTTACCGCTACTCAGATAGGAGTAAAAATTGATCCGGATATAAAATCAGCGGAAATTGACAGGATCTATTTTGCCCTCAAAAAAAAGCTTAAAACAATTAACACTTCAGATGTCACCTACTATATTGCCGGGATGCCTGCGATTACCGTACTTATAAGCAGCCAGATGAAAGGAGATATTGTTTTTCTTATTCCACTGGTTATACTGGTTGTTATAGGAACTCTTTTTCTCTCTTTCAGACGATTAGGTGGAGTAATACTTCCCCTTGCCACGGTTATTATCAGCGGGATATGGACAATAGGGCTTATGGCACTGCTTGGTGTTCCGTTAAGCCTTCTGGACACTGTTATTCCTGTTATCCTTGTGGCTGTCGGAAGTGCATACGGAATTCATATTGTCAGCCACTATTATGATGAACTTAAAGCTGCCGCAGGTAACATCAATGAAGAACGGCACAGAGAAATCATTTTCGGGACATTAAAACGCATCGGTCTTCCTGTCCTTCTGGCAGGCCTTACAACACTGATAGGTTTCGGTTCTCTCATCTCCAGCACCGTTATTCCAATGAAAACATTCGGGATATTTACAGCTTTCGGTGTTATTGCCTCGCTGATTGTCGCTCTAACCTTTATTCCGGCGGTACTTCTTTTGAGGCATAAAGCATTGGCATCCTCTCCACAGGAAAATAAAGCGGAAAACTCTACTGAACGCTTCATGGACTTTCTCTATCATCTTTTTCATAATAATAAAGGCAAAATCATCTTTTTTACTCTTATTATCATTGGTGCAGGAATCTATGGCACAACAAAGATTGTTAAGGATAATATACTTATCGATTACTTTAAATCTGATACAGGAATCAGCAGGGCTGATAAATTCCTTCGAAAAAAATTCAATGGAACAACAACCTTTGATATTATTGTCAGGGGCCGGAAAAAAGGTTCTTTAACGAATCCGAAAATCTTAAGTGCCATGGATGATCTCAGCACCTATTTAAAGGACAAGTATCCGGAAGTAACCAATATTCTTTCCTTTACCGATTTTGTAAAGAAAATGAACCAGGTAATGAACAGCACTGCCGCTGATACGGAAGGAACTCTCACAAAGCAGGAATCAACGTTAAAAAATTCTTCAGCACCGGAACCTCAGAATACTTCCACCGGATTCACGAGCTTTTTTACCGATAAAACCGCCGCACCCCCCGCTCCGGACATTCAGAATAAAACTGAAGCCGTATCGACATATCAGCCTTTATGGAATACCATTGGGAAAACTTTTACCTATAGGGATTTTCTGGAAGTGCTTAACAGAGCATATGTACAGGCTGACAGGAACAATATGAGTGCGGCAGAGCTGGTAAAGGAGATAAACAGGGAACTGAACTATAATGGTTCAGCGTACTATGAAATACCGCTCAATCCCGAAAAGTATTCCGCTAAAAATATGCAGGGACTTCAAAACCTCATTTCCCAGTATCTTCTTCTCTTTTCCGGTCAGCTTAATGAATGGACCAATGACAATCTCGAACCTTCCATGGCTAAAATGTTTGTTCAGATAAATACACCCGGCACTATTATTCCCCATCGTGTGGCACTTGATGCCGAAAAATATGCTGCAGCTCATTTCCCACAGGGATACACAGTAGAAACTGTCGGTACTTCCAAAATCATGTATGCGCTGACGATGCTTATTACCGCTTCCCAGACACGAAGTATACTCATATCACTCCTGCTTGTATTTATTATTCTCGCGCTAAACTATCGTTCTTTGCTTGCCGGCATTATAGGAATTATACCTATTGGCCTGACGGTACTGATTAATTTCGGTGTAATGGGGCTGTTGAAAATCCGCCTGGATATTTCCACCGCCATGGTCTCGGCAGTTTCCATTGGAATTGGAATCGATTACACAATTCATTATTTAAGCTACTACCGCTATGAACGCCTCAAAACGGATAACCTGGACGAAGTAGCTCAAAATACTCTTCATGGAGTTGGCAAGGCCATTATTTTCAATGCTCTTTCTGTTGCGGGAGGTTTTCTTGTTATGCTCCTCTCCAACTTTACACCGCTTAACTATTTTGGTCTTCTTGTCGCTCTTACCATGATTACATCCAGCACCGCTTCACTGACCCTGCTTCCCATTATTTTAGAAATTGTAAATCCACGTTTTATTTATAAGGAGAAAAAAGCATGATAAAAAAAATCAGTGCACTTATTTTTAGTTTACTCTTCCTTTTCTCTCTCCCTCTATTCGCTCTTACAGGAAGAGACATTATGCAAAAAGTAAAGGATACAAATAATGCAAAATCTACTCATTCTCTTATTAAGCTTCAGCTGATTGACAAAAATAATTCAGTCAGCTCACGAATTATCGAGATGTTCGTAACAAAAAATAGTAA
>CAYSXD010000254.1:0-3217 GCA_964434925.1 uncultured Spirochaetaceae bacterium | reverse complement strand
CTACCTATGAGATTGCTAAAAAAGCAGTTGGGCTGATAAAAGTTGTATATAAAGAACTTCCGGTAATATTGGACCCTTACGATTCCGTAGCAGATGGTGCAGTATTAATTCATCCTGATCTTGGTAAGTATAAGATTGAACCATGGCTGGATGCCCAGCCGGGTACAAACATTGCTCATTTACGGCAAATACGTAAAGGTGATATAGATAAGGGTTTTGCGGAAGCTGATGTTACTGTTGAGGGTGAATACCACATCCCCCATGTTGCCCATACCTGTATTGAGACACATATCAGTGTATCCAAGTACAGTCTTGACGGAAGGCTTACCATGTGGAACTCGACTCAGTCTCCCCATACCCAGCGAAATATTATGGCTAACGCACTTGGAATGAAGCATAAAGATATCAGGGTTATTGCACCTTCTATTGGTGGAGGCTTCGGAGGTAAAGCTGGTATTTCCATGGAAGTTATGGCAGCGGCCGGAGCAAAATCCTGTCCAGGTTACCCTGTCAAGTTAAGATGGACCCGCGAAGAAGAGTTTTATAACTCATCTGAGAGAACCGGCCTTCGAAATAAAGTAAAGATTGGTTTCAGGAAGAATGGTAAAATTATTGCTTTTAAACATGAGATGTTCTGGGATGTAGGTGCTTCTGCTGAGTATGGCTCCAATGTTGTAAATGCGACAGGGTTTTCCGCCACAGGGCCATACTACATTCCCAATGTTTATATAGACTCAAAAGCCTGTTATACTAATAATCCCACGTGTTCGGCTTACCGTGGATTTGGATATTCAGAGTTTTCCTTTGGTATTGAAAGTACGATGGATAAAGCTGCTAAAATACTGGGGATTGATGCAGTGGAGCTTCGAAAAATCAATGCAATCAAAGAGGGGCAGGGTGTTGCCTATGATGTACCAATGAATCCAAATGGGCTTATTGAATGTATTGATAAGGTAGCGGAAAAAATAGAATGGGGTAAGGAAGAGAAATCGGATGACCCCAACAAGATTATTGCGAAAGGGTTTGCTTCCGTTTGGAAGGCTCCAGCAATGCCGGCAAACGAATCTTCCAGTGCCTTTATTAAGTTTTCTGAAGATGGAAGTATAAATATTCTTGTTTCAGGTATGGATCTTGGGCAGGGTTTTTTTACTGCAATGGCTAAAATCGCAGCGGAAGTTCTTGGCCTGACTCTTGATAAAATACGTGTTGAACTTCCCGACACTGACCGTAACCCATACGAATGGCAGACTGTTGCGTCTCATGTTACCTGGAGCTGCGGAAATGCCGTCAAGCGTGCGGCAATTGATGCTAAAAATAAAATTCTGGATACAGTTCAGCGGGCTCATTTTATAGATAAGAGTCAGTTGTATCTGGAAGATAATGGTGTGAAGTGTACAACACAGGATTCCTTTTTTATTCCCTATTCTGATTTTGTTATAACCGGAATTCAGACCGAACATAATACATGGGTCGGTGGTCCGATTCTTGGAAGCGGCATGTTTATGCCGGAGTATACAAATGCAATGGTAGATCCGGAAACAGGGCTCGGGGGACATCCGATGGTTCATTACACGGTCGGAGCCGGAGCAGTGAAGATAGAAATAGATAAGGAAACAGGACGGGTTAAGGTTCTCAAAATGGCTGAGGCCTTTGATCTTGGTAAGGCAATTAATCCTGATCTTTCTGAAGATCAGATTGTCGGAGGGTTTGTTCAGGGTCTGGGAACAGCATTGTGGGAAGAATGTATATTTAGTGAAAAAGGTAAAATGCTGAATGACGGTTTTACCGATTATAAGATTCCAACCATTCTTGATGTTCCGCGGGATATGAACCCTATTCTTGTTGAAGTGCCGCAGCCTGACGGACCATATGGGGCACGGGGGCATTCTGAGCACACAATGATACCTGTTATGCCGGCTATAGCAAACGCTGTTGCCAATGGACTGGGTGTTAGAATTACGGATGTACCGGTTACCGCGGAAAAAATAGCCATGAGGATGGGGAAACCCGAATTCATGGAAGAGACAAAATAAAGCAGCAGCAGAGACACTTAAATCGGGTGTCTCTACTACTGGTTTTCGAAAAAGATGATAATGGAATTCACTATCATCATTAAAAGCCCCTCGTTTGAGGGGCTTTACCGTTAACGTATTAGGAGGAACTGTGAAACGAGTAGTAGTTGAAAAAGATTCGTATTATGACTCGGTATTTCTCATGCTGATTAACCGGGAGGTTAAACAAATTGAAGGTGTTACTGAAGCTGTTGTTTCTATGGGAACAGATATTAATGTAACATTGTTAAAAGAAATGGGTCTGGCGGATAAAGAAATTGACGGGGTTACCCCGAACGATCTTATTGTTGCCGTTGAGGGAGAGAATGAGAAAGTAGTAGACGCGGCAATTGCAAAAGCAAAAGAGCTTATGGATAAAAAAAGCTCTTCTCTTACAGAAGGTGAAGGCACTAAAATCTATAGCCTGGAAGGTGCGGTTGAAGCTGTGCCGGAAGCCAATCTGGCAATTATTTCACTTCCCGGTGAATTTGCATCGAGAGAAGTAAAAAAGGCTCTGAACAAAGGACTTCATGTTATGCTTTTTTCGGATAATGTATCCGTTGAAAGTGAAATTGAACTAAAGAATCTGGCTAAGGAAAAGGGACTGTTAATGATGGGCCCTGACTGCGGAACGGCGATTATTAATGGTAAACCTCTCTGTTTTGCAAATGTTGTCAGACCCGGAGATATTGGTGTCGTCGGAGCTTCCGGTACCGGTATTCAGGAGATTACCTGTGCCATCGAAAAGTTTGGCGCCGGTATTACTCAGGGAATAGGAACAGGAGGACGTGACCTTAAAAACGCGAGAATAGGTGGAACAATGATGCTTATGGGCATTGAAGCTTTGAAAAATGACAGTTCAACCAAAGTAATTGTTGTTGTTTCAAAGCCCCCGGCAGATGAGGTTGCTGTAAAAGTTATTGACGCATTGAGCAAGACCGGAAAACCCTCTGTTGTTCATTTTATTGGCATGAAATCGGGGAAGCAGGAGGGAAACCTTTACTATGCCGGCAATCTGGAAGAAGCCGCAGGAATGGCAGTTGCTCTTTCCCGGGGGAATGAGTATAAAAAGCGTACCTACACCATGGCGCGAGAGGACATTGACGCAATAATCGAAAGAGAAACAAAAAGCATGTCTCGGGACCAAAAATATATCCGGGGATTGT
>CAYSXD010000253.1:0-3247 GCA_964434925.1 uncultured Spirochaetaceae bacterium | reverse complement strand
TACTCCACTGATAATCCATCTTTGAGCAATAATAAAAATAATTATCATTGGCAATAACGCCATAAGATAGGATGCGAAGGCTAAATTATAATTGGTTGAAAATTTAGATTGAAAAACAAACTGTACCAGCGGCAGAGTCATCATATTGTGTCTGCTTAAGATAATAAGGGGAAGCATAAAGTCGTTCCATATCCACAGGGAAGAAAGAATACCAACAGTCGCATGCATAGGTGTAAGAAGCGGGAAAACCACCTTCCAGAATACTGTCCATGTGTTTGCCCCGTCAATAATAGCAGCTTCTTCCATATCCCGCGGAATGGATTTTATGTATCCAACATATACAAAAATATTAAAAGCCAACCCGTAAACAATGTACAGTAATATTATTCCCAGCTGATTATCCAGACCCATTGCACTGGTTTCTTTTACAATGGGAAGCATAATAATGGGAAACGGAATAAACATGGCGCTTATAAAGTAGAAATATAATACTTTATAAAACTTTTTGTGCATGTTTCTTACAATCGCATAGGCTACCATCGAGTTTGTCAGGATTGTCATGGAAACAGAAGATATGGTTATCAACAGGCTATTCCTTATGGCAATAAAGAAATTTGTCATTTTAATTGCTTTGATAAAATTCCCAAAATGTAGTATCCTTGGCGGAGCAAGAGGGAAATTAGCAAGTTCCTGCGGGGTTTTTAGTGCTGTTATAATTGTAAGATACAATGGAAACAATATAAACAAAGAACCGATAAATATTAAGAAAGTTATAACCCAGTTAATTTTTTTTGTTTGCATTATATTTCAACCTCCCTTTTCTGTAAGAAATGAATTTGAAGAAGCGAAATTGTAACCAGAAAAATAAGAAAAATAACAGCATTTGCAGATTGATATGCAAATTCACCCCCGGCGAATCCACCTCTGAATATAATAATGGAGATTGATTCCGTAGCAAACCCAGGGCCTCCGCCGGTTAGGGCCAGAATAAGTCCGAAGATCTGTAAAAAGCCCTTCATAGCTAAAACAATATTAATAGTAAAAAACGGGGCAATTAGAGGAAAGGTGATATGCCTGAAATTATTCCACTTACCAGCCCCATCAATAAAGGATGCTTCATAAAGTTCTTGAGGAATAGTCTGCAGACCGGCAAGGTATAAAATTGTGTTAAAAGCTGATGTCTGCCAGATCGCAACTAAAGTTACGCCAATCCATGCTAAATGAATATTTCCCAGAATATTTTTGGATAAAGCCTCCAAACCTAAACCTTGAGCAATAGGAGGAATAATTTTACCGAAGATATAGTTAAAGATAAACCCTACAATTAAAATACTTAAAATATTCGGAAAAAAATAAATCGCACGGAAAAATTTCTTGAATTTAATTCTCGCATTTAAGCCAAGAGCAACGGTTAAGCTTAAAATATTAACAACGATAGTTGAAAGAACAGCAAATTTAAATGTAAAGAAATATGCATTTAATGCTCTCGGGTCACTAAACACATTAATATAATTTCTTAGACCTAAAAAATTCCAATGCCCATACCCCTTCCAGCTGGTAAAACTATAAAAAATTCCCTGTAATACTGGGAGAGTATGAAATATAAGAAACAAAAGTACCGCAGGTATTGTCATAAACAAATATGCATATTTATTTTTAAACATTGTGAATACACCTCTTTTAAAGAGCAGGGCATGTATTGAGTGTGATACATGCCCCTTTTTTTCATTATTTATTAAGTTTCTGTACTCTATCCCATTCATTATCCATGGTCTTTAGAAACGCATTTACATCCCCTTTATGGAGAAATGTCTGAACAATATTGGGAACCTGCATCCCCGTAGGATAAGAATGATCCGGAAAACCTACAATTCTTCCTGTTTTAAAGTAAACTTTAATACCATCCATCACAGGGTCCTCCTGAAAAACACCCTTAACTGCCGAAAACTCTTTTTCTTTGTCAATAAAGTACTTTGCATTTTCCGGCCTCAGCATAAATTCTATAAATAACTTTCCTTTGGCATATTTCGGATCTTTTGAAAGAGCAAATAATGTATCTACGCCGGAAACAAGTCTGTTTTTAGTAGCATCATTCAAAGCAGGAAGGGCAAAGACACCCAATTTAATATCCGGATTTGCTTTTTTGATATCACCAATCGCCCACACGCCTTGCAGGTACATGACAGATTTACCCCTGGCAAATGCTACGTTTCCATCCCCATAACCAACCCCAAATTTATCTTTTTCTCCATACTTCAAAATAGTCAGCATTTTTTTAGCCACACCAACGTAACGTTCCTGAAATGATGTTTTACCAGCAAGACGTTTTTCTATAAAATCATCTCCCTGAAGGCTCGCGGCTAATGAATTAAAGGGAACCATTGCTGTCCATGCTGTCTTCAGAGTTAAATAAAACGGGATTTGTCCGGCAGCCTTGCATTTTTCCGCTACGGAAATAAATTCATCCCATGTTTTTGGAATAGACAGTCCAAGCTCTTTAAATTTTACTTTATTATAAATAACTGTGTTTGCATTTGCAGTATATGGGATTCCGTATGCACCGCCGGGATGTGTTTCATTTTTTATTATTGTTAGATAGGCTTTATCAACCTTGTCTAAAACAGGATTACCTGCAAAATTCTTAAGAACACCTGCCCTTGCTAACTTACCAAAACTGGCAGTTCCACCCATCCCAATCAGCGCAGGTATATCGTTCTTTGCCAATCGAGTCATTAATACCGTATCAAATTCCGGAACATTGTTCTGGACAATAGTAATATTCGGATATTCTTTCTCAAACTTGGCAATGAGCTCGTTAAAGGTTCCTATTGCCTCCTGTTTATTCTGAAAAAACTCCAGTTTTACCTTTTTTGTTTTAATTTCCTTCTGACCTCCGCCAAAAAGAGGAAAAGCTGCAAATATCAGTAGAATAGTGTAAACTGTTCTTCTAGTCATTTCTCTAATCTCCTTTGATTTATCCCTTGAGAACAATTGTTCTTCCCCATTTTGATATATACGGAAATGGTCCTAAACTGTTCCATCAGGATATTCATCCGTTCTTTAGAAACGGTCGAAAATTTATCTGCATTCCTTTTAAGGCTGCAGACTTTCAAACTTCTGCACCAGCACAAGATACATGGCATGAGACCATAGAAGCGGTTTAGCAGCATTGCCCCACCGTTTTTCCCAGTCCGCAACAACAGCTGAATTAGATGCATCCTCATATACCTGCTCAGGTAGATTCCCT
>CAYSXD010000252.1:0-3267 GCA_964434925.1 uncultured Spirochaetaceae bacterium | reverse complement strand
TAGCACGGAACGAAGGACAACTGCTTCTCCCTGCATTACTTCTCAATTCTAAAAATGGTTCTCTTTTAAAGAAGTGGTTTCTATGAGCAGAATGGTAGAACTCTTGACATTTTTTACTCAAATTTGTATAGTTCGCTGCGTACCCCGGTAAGGGGGTGTACGGGCCGCTAGCTCAGTTGGTAGAGCAACGCCCTTTTAAGGCGTGGGTCACAGGTTCGAATCCTGTGCGGCTCATTTTTTGTCTCCTTCGTCTAGTGGTTAGGACACCGGGTTTTCATCCCGGCAACAGGGGTCCGACTCCCCTAGGAGATGGTGCTCTGTATCATTTTTTATGATACAGGGCTTTTTTTTTGTTTTTTTCTGATGTATGATCAGATAAAATTCTTTCACAGGAGTATGTGATGGAGAAAATTATCTTAAAAGCAACTGATCTTGATGGCTATCTTACAGATGAGGATAAAAACTACATCAAAAAAATTGACACATATTATTCCAGAGCAACCGTTTCTTTTGAGATTCTTTCACAATCACACAGTGAACAGCGTTTAAAAAAAGAGAAAAACAACCTTGCTGAACTTTTTACCGAAATGGGTAATCTTATGCATGAGATTTCAGCTCATGAACCACAGCTTCATATTTATTCTTTTGATACACCGAAAGAAATTCACGGTGAAGCCTCCCGTCTTATAGCAAAACTTAGAAGTAAAAAAACACAGGATCATGAGTTTATTTACTATATTCAGCGGGCGTATGAACTTCTTTTTAACCTTGCATTCGGTAAGAAAAAAGAATCAACAAAAAAGAACTATCTTATTATTGACACTCCGGTAACTTTACCGGTCCAGAACTATGCAATTCATAAAATACCGGATGTGGATGATTTAATTGAAAACTCAGTAATGTGTGTTATGCTTCGCGGGGCTTTGCTGCCGTCAATGATTATGAGTAAGGAGATACAGGAATATTCTTCATCCAATTATCGTACTCCATTTGCGCTCTTTAAAATAAAACGTGATGATTCGAAAAAAGAATATAATATGGAGTACGTCCTGGACCTAAAGAGATCATTCTTTAATCTTGAAAATCTTGATGGAAAAGATCTTATTTTTGCTGATCCCATGAATGCAACCGGCGGAAGCTTTGTAACGATAGTCACCTATCTTCTCAGGAATGGAGTGAAACCGAAATCAATAAAATTTTTCAATGTTATTTCGGCACTCAAAGGTTCTCTCCGCATAATACGTGCTGTAGAAAATATTGAATTGTATACTCTCTGGATGGACCCGGTTGTAAATAATAACGCATATATTGTTCCCGGACTGGGTGACGCGGGAGATAGAATAAATGGCCCCGATTCAGATGATAATCCCCGTAATATTATTCAGTTGATTGCCGATTATGGGGCAAATATTTCCGCACTTTACCGATCGCAGGTTCGTGAAATTGAAAAGACTGTACTCGAAAACTAATATCTTTATATTCAGTTTTGTTTTTCTCTTTTTTCTTTTCCTTTCAGGATGCCAAACTGCTGAATCAACCCGTGAACTGGCTGATGTCTATTATGATCTGGGTAACGCTTACAGTAAACTGGGTCGTTCGGAAGCAGCACGGACGGCTTTTCAGCGGGCTTTTATTCTTAGTCCGGCTTTTGTAAAAGCCGCGTACAATTTGGGGAAAATGGATATAGAAGCCGGAAGATATACGGAAGGGATTGGTATTTTTCGAACCATTCTGAAAAAAAATCCGGATAATCTACTGGTAAGAGAAGCACTTGCCTGGGGGTTTTATAAAAAAGGGGATAAAGAGAAATCGTTAGCTTTATATCGTGATATTCTGAGGATAGATACTATTAACAAAAATGCCCTTCATAATATATGTGTTCTTCTGATTTCGGAGGAACGTTACACGGACGCGTACCCTTATTTGAAACAGGCTGAATCTCTGGGGTATAAGGATTTTTTTATATATGAACAACTAGGGATTTCTGAAAGTAAGTTAGGCGTATCATCGGGAGTGTACTGGCTGGAAAAGGCAAAGAGTATAAAACCGGATAACGTGGAGATTTTGAATTTGCTTGCATCAGCCTACATGAAAGAAAAGAATTACACAGAAGCCTTAAAAGACTATGATTTGATTCTTTCAAAGGGAAGAGATCCTGAAATACTTTTTAAAAAAGCTTTTTTATTACTTACCACTATAGAAGACTATGATACAGGCCTTAAAATACTGCAGGAAGCTCTGCAGGCCGGATTTTCTGATAAATCCCAGCTTGAGAAATTATCGAAGTATCCTGATTTACTTTATAAAGAAAGGATTGATAAGGTTATAGATGATTTTAACAAGCAATCCCCGTAAATTATGTTTCCATATGAGTATAGATGATTTTGCATTCATTAGAACAAAATTTATTTTCATTATTTTTTGAGATTGCGTAGTATTTCCCGCATACAATACATCTGTCATACTGAATTCTGCATTCTGTTGAACAAAAGTCTGATTCCGAATCATTTTTTTTAATTTCGAAATAATTATTACACGTAACGCATCTTTTATACATTTAATTCATTATAACGGAAAAAAACACTCGTGTCTCTTAATAAAACTATATTTTTCTTGAAAAGTATACTAAAATTACAAAGGAGGTACTGATGGATTGGCATAAGAAAATTGATGAAGGGCTTAATCAGAGCCTGAATGCATCTAAGAAACTTATTGATAAGGCCAGGGAAAAAGCGAAAAAACTGGGCGATAAGAGTCTTCTTGCGTTTGAAATAAACGAAATGGAAAAAGAGCATGAACAGCTTATAAAAAACCTTGGTGAAATAGTAAGCTCCTTATTCCTTGATGATGGACGAACCTCAGTGTCTACGCGAACGGTGGAAATTAAGCCGGTACTGGAACGTCTTAAGGAAATAGAAGCTGCTCTTGATAGCAGGAGATCGCATCCTGGTACAGAATAAAATCTTAATGTTCTTTTTTTGATTTTTCCTTTAAAGGCTGTTGACATTTTTACGCACACTCTATACATTACCATTCACCGGCGTAGTACAGGGCAATTTTAACCTATTGGGTTGGAAGAGTTTTTTTGAAAACGCCAGGGTCTTTGACAGAGGAAACAGGGAAGGGAAGGAAAAGTAGAGAAAGAGAAAAGGGGCAGGATTAAGCGATAGATGTGTAAATTAACACCAGAGATGGTGTTAAAAATATATAATGGAGAGTTTGATCCTGGCTCAGAACGAACGCTGGCGGCGCGTTTTAAGCATGCAA
>CAYSXD010000251.1:0-3272 GCA_964434925.1 uncultured Spirochaetaceae bacterium | reverse complement strand
TTTTATTGTATTTAATAATGCTAGAAATAGTTTGATAGCTCAACGTTTTGGCGATAATTTAACCGTTTATTCAAAAGGTTCGTTGTATAAAACAACGAATGTACTAACATCATATTTGGTTGGTACAGGAATTGAAAGTATAAGGCAACATTTAAAATTAAAAAGTTTATATAAGTTTCATAAAGAAACTATTTTAATAGTTGACAGTTTAGAGGTACACAACTTTAAATCAATAAAACCGTCTATAATAATTTTACGGCAATCTCCAAAAATTAATATTGAAAGATTACTCAAAAAATTGAAGCCGCAATTGCTGGTTGCTGATGGTTCAAATTATAAAAGTTATGTTGCCAAATGGAAACAAACCTGTTTTAAAAACAAAACTCCTTTTTACTACACAGTGCAAAAAGGAGCCTTTATTTTAAGGTAAATTGTAAATTAGTTTTTAAATTCTGGAACAAAATTGGTCTTGTAGTTTTCCCAAACTTCTTGAGTGATATTTTTAACATCAACCGTGGTGAAAAACTTTAAAAAAAGTTCTAATTGTCGAGGTGTTTTGTAACCAGTAATTGGAGCGATAGGGTTTGCTTCTTCATCTAAAAATAAGATAGTTGGGTAGGCTCTTACGCCAAAATAGCTAGACAATTGGTGCGAACTGTTTCTCCCAGTAGTGTTAGACCTGAAATTTGGATTTGTATATGTTTTTCCTTTAAATTTAATAACCTCGTTTCCTTCGGCATTAAATTTTACGGCATAATAATTTTTATTAATATAATTGGCAACATCATCATTATGAAAAGTATTTTTATCTAACATTTTACAAGGCCCACACCATACAGTAAAGGCATCCATAATAATTTTTTTGGGTGCTGTTTTTTGAGCTTCGACTGCTTCTTCTAGTGTCATCCAATTAATTTTGGCTTTTTCTTTCTTTTTAGTTGAAAAAGAATAAAGGGCTCCAATGGTAAGTGCCAAAGTTAATACGATATATATTTTTTTCATTAGGTGTTTATTTTAGAGTTAGACGAATATTTTTTATTTTATTAACAAAAATGATTCCGAAATTAAAAATAATTTTTAATTATTTAACGCCATGCATTAATTTTTTTAGCACAGGGTTTAATAATAGCGCAATAATACCAATTAATATAGGAACAAATGTAAAAATTAAAAAGAAAGTTGAAATATCATATTTTGCTGTTATGTCATCAATCATTGAGCCCATCTTACCCGATGCTTTATTACCAATGGCTAAAGCTAAATACCAAACTCCAAACATAAATGCTATCATTCTAGGAGGTACTAATTTGCTAACATAAGAAAGGCCAACAGGTGAAACGCAAAGTTCTCCCAATGTATGAAATAAATAAGCGAGAATAAGCCAAATAATACTTACCGATGCCGTTTTAGCACCTTGTGGAATTCCTGAAGCTCCAAAAGCTAAAAAGGCAAATCCAATACCTAAGAAAAACAATCCGATAGCATATTTATTGGCTGGTTTAGGATTGTATTTGCTTTCCCACCACTTAGAGAATAAAGGGGCAAAAGCAATGATAAACAAGGAGTTTAAAATTAAAAACCAAGTTGCTGGAATTTGAATTTCATTATCCTTTTTTCGAATAACGCTTGCTGTAATAGTTGTATTAACTTTACTAGCTTCATCACTAGTTAAGTATTTATAATTTACACCTTTTTTATCAATATCAATAATGGAAATTTTGTCGTTTTTAACAAAATCATTAGATGATCTAATTACAGTTTTGTTGTTAATTATAATGGCATTTTCAGGCACTAAAGTTTCAGAAGTAATAGCAAATTCTTTTGTGATTTCTTCCTTATTACTATCGTTTTTAGGTATTTGATATGTTTGATAGCTAATTTCATAAGAGAAAGTATTGAAATTATTGTAAATTTTCCAAGCTACAATTCCCCATATTAAAATAAAGCTAAATCCAAGAATTAGATTTGATAGAAAATATTTTTTAAAGGTTTGTTTAAATAATAAAAATAAGACGTACGTAATAATGGCTATGGGTACAACTGTAATAATAATATCAACAATATTAAAAAGTAATGCTGATTTTCCAGATAAAATTCGGCTTGTGTAGTCTTTTGCAAAAATACTCATTGATCCGCCGGCCTGTTCAAATGATGCCCAGAAGAAAATAATAAAGAAAGCAAAAATAACAACAGCAAACATTTTGTCTCGTGTAATTGGGCTGTAGCGTATAATTCGAGAACCTAATAGATAGATAAATAAAATTAAAGTAATAAGAATAGTATGACCAGAATAATCAGTTTCTCCAAAACTTAACAAATTAAAATCTCCAATTTTAGCAAGAGGATCATTAATTATCCAGGTTAAGCCAGTTACAGCAATAAATACAATTAAAATTTTGTCTATTAAAGTAAACGGATTCAATTTGTCTTCAATTTCAGTATGGTCATCAGCTTCAATAGTTTTATTTTCTTTGTTTGGTTTTTTGCCAACTTCACCAAAGATTCCTTGAGCAAGCGTAAATTGTAGCAGTCCTAATAACATAAATATTCCAGCCAATCCAAATCCCCAACTCCATCCTAAAATTTCACCTAAATAACCACAAAGCATAATTCCAAGAAATGCTCCTGCATTAACACCCATATAAAAAATAGTATAAGCACCATCTTTTTTTTCAGGGAAATCTTTGTACAATATAGAAATAAAAGAACTCATATTAGGTTTGAAAAAACCGGTTCCAATAACTAACAATCCAAGTCCTAAATACAAAAAAAATGAATTTGATTCTATGGCCATACTTGCATGTCCCAATGTCATAATTAATGCACCAATAATAATAGCTTTTCTATTGCCCAAATATTTATCGGCTAAAGTTCCGCCTATTATTGGAGTTAAATATAACAAAGCTAAATAGGTTCCATAAAGTGCTAAAGCATTTTCTCTTGGCCAGTCCCAACCACCAATTCCTAAGGCACTTACTAAAAATAACACCAAGAGGGCACGCATTCCATAAAATGAAAAGCGCTCCCACATTTCTGTAAAAAACAATACAAAAAGCCCTGAAGGATGCCCTAAAACTTGAGTTTCAAAAAATTCATTAGTTGTTTTGCTCATAATATGCTTTTAAATAAAATAAGAGGATAAAAGAACACCTCATTTTAAAGAGGTGTTTGTAATTATTAGTTTAAGATGTTTGAACTTTTTGATTTCCCTTATTTATAATTGAATTGTAAATAAAAAGCATAAGAAACTTGCTTTAAACTTTGCTTTATTT
>CAYSXD010000250.1:0-3305 GCA_964434925.1 uncultured Spirochaetaceae bacterium | reverse complement strand
TTCACCGTAATAAGAGGTAAGAAAATTCCAAGGGCCATGTACAAAGCGGGAGATACCCTGTCTATAACCATCTCCAGGATTTGAACGGTAGCTGCTATAACAATAATAAAAATGATATACCGCAGATACAGAAGATCCAGAGGGACAAGTACATATTTTAAAACAACCCAGTTAACCATTGAGGTAAGAATCAACACAACGGTAACGGCAAAGCCGAGGCCGTTGGCAGACTTCATATCTTTTGAGATGGAAATAAACGAACACATTCCCAGAAAATTTGCCAGAAGAATATTACTGGTAAAAATCGAAGCGAAAAATAAAACGAATGGATTAATATCAGGCACCATTATTTGCCCCCTTCATTTTTAAGCATAATGGACTTTGCAATCCAGATAAATGTTCCAAGGAGAAAAAAGGCACTGGGAGCCATTACCATAATAGTCCAGTGTGTTGCTCCTGCAGGTAGGACAGAAATACCAAATAGGGTACCAAATCCCAGAAGCTCTCTCACAAAAGCAATGACCATCAGTACCCACATATAACCAATACCCGAAGTAATTCCATCCCAGAAGGAAAGAAGAGGAGTATTCGCCTGGGCAAAGGCCTCAGCCCTCCCCATGATTATACAATTGGTAATAATAAGGCCGACATACGGCCCGAGAGCTTTACTTACCGCTGGGAGGTACGCTCTTAGAAGGATATCAACAATAATTACATAAAACGCAATGATGAGTGTCTGTACAATCATCCGCACTTTTTTAGGTATCATATCTTTTAGGAGGGAGACCGTTGCATTGGTAAATCCTGTAACAAACATCAACCCCACCGTCATTATCACGGTATTCAATAAATTATTTGTAACGGCAAGGGTTGAACATATGCCCAGAATTTGAATAAAAACAGGGTTGCTGTACCATACATTTTCTTTTAATATCTTTGCAGGAGTATCAGCCATTAGTTTCCACCTCCGAGTTCTTTTTTAAGCATATCAATTTTATTGTTTACAATAACTTCAATGGCACTGCTTGTCCGTGATGCACCTGTAATACCATCAACTTCACCGTTATTCGGGTTGGAATCTCCGGTACCTCCATGGAGAACTTTAATACCATTTTTTATATTTTCACCCTTAAACTGATCCAGGAACCATTTTTCCTCAATTCTTCCTCCCAGTCCGGGAGTTTCATTTTGTGAGATTATTGAAAGTCCAATCATCCTGCTCATATCCTTTGATACGCCAATCACACCCTTTATAGTGCCCCATAGACCATTGCCCTGAAAAGGACTTACAATAATATCCTTTCCATCTACAACCGTCTCAGTATATTGTGCCGCGGGATTAAAGCCGGGAAAGTCTTTTTTAAAAACTTCTTCCGTTTTATTCTTATCAGCAATACGTATTCCGGCAGCAGAAAGATACGCCCGCGCCACAATCAGTCTGCTATTTTCAGCGACCCTCCCTTTTGTTGCCCCGTACGCAAGAGAAAGAAAAAACACAAAAACAAAAGCGACTATAAAAGAAAATATGACTGTATAGGAAACTCCATCTTTTTTCATGCTTCAGCCCCCTTTGCGGCAGACATTTTTTTTCTCTTTCCAAGTTTTCCCGCCCATTCATCAAGAAGAGAGGCAAAAGTATTACCCATGAGAACAGCAAAACTAGCTCCTTCAGGAAAGAGGGAAAAATTTCTAATAAGCACGAATACAATACCTATAAGAATTCCATACCAGATCTGTCCGGTTTTTTTCTTTGCGGAAGAAACAGGATCGGTAGCCATAAAGACCGATACAAAAAGAAGACTCCCTGAAAAAAGGCTCTCCAGGGGGGGTGCGAGAGATACGCCGGCATAGTAAAAAGTTGACTGTAATATAACAAACGATACTAATATTGAAAGAATTATCCTCCAACTGGCAGTTTTTGTATAGATGAGATACAGGGCTCCAAGTACAATAAGAATTATGGCGCTTTCACCCATTGATCCCGGGTGGATTCCTGTAATAAGGCTCCGTAAAACCGGAATGGTACCGCTATGCATGAGCGAGAGTGGTGTGGCGGAAGTAACAGCATCACTGCTCAACGTGCCAAAATTACCGGCGGCCATCCATCCACCCGTCATCATAGTGGGAAATGTAATATAAATAAAAATACGCCCGGTTATAGCCGGATTAAATATATTTCGACCAAATCCGCCATAGATACTTTTCCCAAAAAGAACTCCGAAAATAATACCTACAGCAGCTATCCAGAGTGGTACCTGAGGAGGCATTGAGAGAGTAAAAAGCATACTGGTCACAAGCACTGCTTCCGACACTTTTTGCTTTCTCTGCTTCATAAAAAGAAACTCAGTAAGAATCCCAAAGAAAAACACAACAGCACCAACTGCTAACGGACGCCATCCATACAGATATATGGAAAAAAGACAGATGGGCAGGAGCGCGTAAAGGACTCTCCTCATCATAATCTGTTTTTGAAACACAAAATCCTCCCGTATAACAATATTTAGCTTTCATTTCTTCTACATAATAATTATTATTGTATTATATTTGAAAACATAAAGCAATTTAATTTTGCGTATTCCCGGGTCTGGCTATTGGTTTTGGTATTAATTTAATGGTAACAGCAAAAATGAGAAAAAAGAGATGTCCGTAATAATAAAACTCTATCAATAGGGAGGATTCCATACTTTTGTCTCTTTCACCCCTTATCTTTTCACTCTTAAGCAATATTGTCGCTGCTGTTATTTTCAGCTTCACATATATGCATACAAATATAGGGGATCTGTTCGGTGTCTATTTTTATATCCTTCTTTCTATCTCCACCCTTATTTCTTTTGCCCTCTACTTTTTAAAAACAACAATTTCAAAGTATGTTTTTGTATTTTTACGTTTTTTCATAATCTTTCTTATTATCTATCCGTTAGACAGTTATCTGGGGATTAACCTGGTCCTAATGATAATGCTTTTTATAGAAGCCGCCTTTTATTTTCAAATTCCCGGCAGTATTATTATTCAAAGTATATTCCTTGTCATTTTTTTGCTTTCCCGTAGACATGGAACGGCATGGTGGCTAAAAGTCGGACCGGAACCGGTTTCGACAATTCTAGCGTCCGGTTTTTTACTTCTTGTAACCGGGTTTCTCAGCCAGTTTGTTAAATCACAAATAAAGAAAGCATCATACTACCTGCAAAAAATAAACCATCTTGATTCCGCTATCAGTCAATTGAGCGCGGCAAATATTGGTTTTCAGAGTTATGTTAAAACTCTTGAGTTTCAGTTACTCATGAATGAAAGAAAGCGTGTTTCCC
>CAYSXD010000249.1:0-3339 GCA_964434925.1 uncultured Spirochaetaceae bacterium | reverse complement strand
GTTTTTCCGGGTCATTTCCGCACATTTCAGCTGCCTGAGTATATACGCCGCTGTTAATTCCTTTCCTGCATGCTCCGAGAATGTATGATTCCGTTGCAACAGTTTCAAGACATCCTCTGTTGCCGCAGGTACAGAGCTCGCCATTCGGGACTGACAGTGTGTGCCCTATTTCTCCAACAATTCCTTTTTTCCCAAAGTATATCGTATTATTGAGGACCATCCCCATACCGACTGTTTCTGCAAGCCAGATGCAGACAAAGTTTTCTACCCGGATACCCCGACCGTAAAATTTTTCACCTAATGCTCCAGCATCAATATCATTAATTAAAAAAAAAGGCAGGTTAAATGCATTTTCAATAATTTTTTTCAGCTGCACCTCTTTCCATCCCCGAGCCAGAAGATATTTATGGGATATGCCGGTTTTCATGTCAATATGATCACCCATTCCCAGCCCTATGCCAAAGACCTTTTTGTCTGTTTTTGCAGCTTCTTCCTTTAAATCCGAAATGAGTGCCATCATACGCTGTAAAAGTTCTTCTTTGTAGATTCCTCTGAAGGAGGGAACAGACATTTCAAAAATTGTTTCTCCGGCAGGATTTACCAGAGCACCATGAATATGTGAAAGATTAAAAATAAGAGCAATATTAACTCCCATTTCAGGATCGAATTCAAGCGTAACAGACCGGCGGCCTCCGGTAGATTTTCCAAGCTCCCCCTCCCGTACAAAGCCGAGCTCAATAAGGCGGTTGATATATTTCACAATGGAAGAAGAACTTAAGTTCAGTTTGCCGGAAAGTTCTCCCCGGGTAATTTTTTTTGCGTTGAGTATGGTATTAAGAAGAGCAGCCATTCGTTTCCGCTGAATATTCCCGTAATCATTAAGCACGATATCCTCCGCAGAGGTAATAGTATGCTGAAATAATTATTTTAGCAAGTATAGAGGAAAAAGTAAATAAAATGATATAACGGGTAGTATTAAAATTGACAAAATACACAAAGAAAGATATTTTATATGTATAAAAAGTAAAAAATAATATTTAGGGGGTCAGGGTGAAAGAAAATGCTCTTGTTGGACAGTCAGGCGGCCCAACGTCAGTAATAAACTCCTCTCTGGCAGGTGTTGTGGAATCTGCTCTTGTTTCTGAAAAAATTGATGCCGTTTACGGAATGAGATATGGGATAGAAGGGCTTTTGGCAGAGAGAATGATAGATCTTGGCAGGCAGAAGAGGGAGGTAATTGAAGGATTACGAAGAACACCTTCTTCAGCACTTGGTTCCTCAAGGTATAAATTGGCGGATAATGATCTTCCTAAAATACTGGAGATTTTGAAAAAATATGAAATACACTATTTTTTTCTCATTGGTGGAAATGATACGATGGATACCATCCATCGTGTGGAACAGTATTGCCGGAAAAATAAATATCGTCTTCTGGGTATAGGTATACCAAAAACGGTGGACAATGATCTTTTCGGTACTGACCATACTCCCGGATTTCCATCAGCAGCACGGTATAATATGCTGAGTGTTGCGCAATCGGGTGTTCTTGCCCGTGATATGCAGAGGGTGGATAAATTTGTTATCTACCAGACTATAGGGAGAGATGCCGGATGGCTGGCAGCAGCAACCGCCCTTGCTAAAAGGCAGGAGTCAGATGCTCCGCATCTTATATATTGTCCGGAGAGGCCTTTCCACAAAGATCAGTTTATACAGGACGCGGTACGCTGTATTGATTCCTACGGATGGGTTTCTATTGTGGTCAGCGAAGGGCTTCTATATCAGGACGGTACTCCGGTAAGTGCTGCTCAGGAAAAAGATTCATTTTCCAACAGAGAGTTCGGGGCTATGGGTGGAGCAAGCGTCGGACTGATTGTACATCGGATATTAAGAGAGGCAACAGGATACCGGGGTGAATTCCAGATAACGGAATCACTCAATATGTGTGCTATAGACCGTGCTGTTCCCTCTGATCTTGAGGAAGCGTATTCCTGCGGCAGAGAGGCTGTACGTTTAGCTCTCACAGGGGAGAGTGGTTATATGGTAACTTTGGAGCGGGTGTCTGAAGATCCCTACCGGATACAGTATGGAAAGACTGAACTTTCAAATGTTGCAGTCAGGGCAAAAGCGATGCCGGATACCTTTATTAACATCCGGGGTAATTTTATAACGGAGGAACTGGTTCACTACATGCGCCCTCTGGTGGGAGAAGTACCGGATTATGTTCAGCTGGACAAGAACTTTGTGGAGAAATAAAAAATGAATACTTTTAATAAAACAGTACTGGCCATACATGCTCATCCGGATGACACCGAATCTTTCTGTGCCGGAACTCTCGCGCTTCTTAAGGGGAAAGGGTTTAAAATTATCCTGGCTACCATGACTCCCGGAGGAATGGGCGGTGTTCTTGAAAATGAAGAAGCAACTTCCCGGACGAGAAAAGAGGAAGCACGGAAAGCTGCAGCTGTTCTTGATGCCGACTATTATTGTCTGGAACAACGGGACGGCTATGTTTTTGATACTACTGACGCACGGGTGAAGGTTACTGAGCTTATTCGAAAAATAGGAGCGGGAGTGGTTTTTACTCATCTGCCTTTTGATTACCATGCTGATCATAGAGCAACATGTTCAATTGTTGAAGCAGGTACAATGCTTGCGACTCTTTCCAATGTTCCGACGGATGAAAAACCAATCGATATAACCCCTCTTCTCTACCATACGGAAACTTTCGGTTTTACAGATACACTTGGAAGAGCAATACCTGAACCATCCTTTTATATCGATATAACAAAAACTTTTGAAAAGAAACTTGAAATGCTCTCTTTTCACGGGTCACAAAAAATTCTTATGAAGCATATGTTCGGTATAGATGACTTCTATAAAAATATGCGGGAAGCCGACCGGAAACTGGGAGAAAAAATTGGCGTTTTCTATGCGGAAGCTTTCTGGCAGCACCTGGGGGCAGGATTTCATCGGGACCCATTAATTCAGGAATTTTTAAAAGAATACAGGAGGACTATAAAAAAATGAACAGTAAAGAAGGAAAATATACAAAATTTTCACTCTGTAAAGAGATGCTGGAAACAGCCGATGTTATAAAAAATTTCGATGTTTCCACCGTGGAACCTTATGCTGCCACCCTCTCTCCGAAGAAGAGTATCCTTCTAACCGGTGAAGGAAGCAGCAGAATACTTCCGGCAAAAAGAGCATTGTCCAATCTTCAAAAACTGGGCACGGACCTGCCGGTTTACACTGAAGGAGGCGCACAGGCCCTTGAGTATAATTTAAAGCATTCTGTTGTTTTTGGAGCTTCAAACTCGGGGAAAACCAAAGAGCTTATAC
>CAYSXD010000248.1:0-3373 GCA_964434925.1 uncultured Spirochaetaceae bacterium | reverse complement strand
GGTTTGCTTCATCCAGAAAAATGGCCAGACAGTTAGTATCTCATGGGCATATTTTGGTAAATGGGAAAAGGGTAACTATTTCTTCGTTTAGAGTAAAAGAAAACGATACGATTGAAATTCAGAAAAAGAGTCAAAAACTATTAGGGATTAAAGAGAGTTTGAAGGAATATACAAAATCAGGCTCGCGGCCATGGCTGGAAGTAAACCCTGATGAAATGAAAGGAAAGGTGATTGGAATACCTCGTAGGAGTGATGTTACCGATCTCGAAGATATTAATGTACAGTTAATTGTAGAACTTTATTCTAGATAGGAGATTACATGGCACCAAAAAACCTTTTAAAAGGATTCAAAATGCCAAAAGGTATTACATTTGAACATAGTGAAGTTAATTCTGACTATGGAAGGTTCGTTGCGTATCCATTTGAAAGAGGATATGGGACAACTATTGGTAATACACTGAGGCGAATACTCCTTTCATCAATACAGGGATATGCAGTCACTGCCATAAAGATAACCAGTTATGATACGGACGGTACACCTCATATAATTTCAAGCGAGTATGAGTCTATTCCGGAAGTAGTTGAAGATACACCGGAAATTTTAAACACTCTTAAGAAGCTTCAGATAAAATTACCTGAAGAAGTTGAACATAAAATGTTATTTATTGAGTGTAAAGGCACAGGCACAATAACAGGTTCAGATTTTGAAGTTGATTCTGAAATAGAGATTACTAACAAAGATCTTCTGCTTTTTACAATGATGGATGATGCAAAAATTGACCTTGAAGTTCAGATAGATCTTGGAAGAGGGTATGTACCTTCTGAAACTAATGAAAACTATATTGAGGTAATTGGGACAATCCCGCTTGATGCAGTATTTTCACCAATAAAAAGAGTCAAAATATCTATTGAAAATACTCGTGTCGGCCAGCGCAATGATTACGATAAACTCATTCTTGAGATTTTTACAGATGGAACAATAAAACCGGAAAACGCATTGGCAGAGGCAGCAAAAATAGCAAAAGATCATTTTACAATCTTTATAAACTTTGACGAGGATTCACTTGCCGATGATACTGACATAGATGAAGAGGAGAAAAGAATTAGCAGGATACTTGAAACTCCTGTTGAGGAACTGGAACTTTCTGTTAGATCAAGTAACTGTTTGAAGAATGCCAGTATAAGAAGTATTGGTGAGCTGACCAAAAAAACAGAAGAGGAGATTGCGAAAACAAGAAATTTTGGTAAGAAATCTTTGCTTGAAATTAAAGAAAAACTGAAGGAATGGAACCTTAGTCTCGGAATGACAGACTATAGTGTTCTTAAAACATCGAGAAAAATAAACATGAATAAGGAAACTGAAAATGAATCATAGAGTAGGGTTTAATAAACTGGGATTAAAATCAGGACATAGAAAAGCTCTGCACCGTAATATGGCAACATCATTGTTCAGGTACGAGCGAATTACAACAACAAAAGCAAAAGCACTGGCAGTAAAACGCACTGTAGAAAAGATGATTACACGTGCAAAAGTTGATTCTCTCCATAATCGTCGTATTCTTGCAAAAGATATAAAAGACAAGGAAATACTGGCAAAGCTTTTTAATGAATTGGGTCCGAGGTATGCTAACAGACCGGGAGGTTACACTCGTGTTTTAAAACTTGGCTGGCGAAAAGGTGACGCTGCACAGACAGTGATACTTGAACTGGTCCTTGATGAATCTGCACCTTCAGGGAAGAAGAAAGCAAAGAAGGTTGTTAAGGGAAAAGCAAATATTCAAGAAACCATATCTGGAAATGAACAGGAAGATAGTGAAGTTGAAGTTGTAGAGAAGAAGCCTTCTATGGCAAAAGAGTCTGTAGAAAATAAGAAAGAATCAGGCGGTGATACAGAAAAAGTAGTAGAAGGGGATGTACAAATAGAGGAAAATAAATAGTTTTAATTATGATATTCTTGGGGGAGACACAGATGTCTCCCTTTTTATCATTAATAAGAATTGAGTAATTATTTATTAGTACCGATAAACAATAATAGAATGGTGAGACCAAATATTATAATAGCGGACAGATTCACATGAATAATATACAGAAGATTGCATTTAGTTTATTCCTGTCTGTTGGGATATTTTCTATTTTTATTTTTATCGGATTTAGCGGATTATTCTCATCTCTCGAAACTAAGTTTTATAATAAAAAAGTTGAACAGATTTATGTACGTAAAACACAGGAACTGGGAAAACAAATAACATTATACAATAAAAATAATAGAGAACGTTTTCTTTCTGTGCTTCATAATCTCGATATACAAAAAATTTATACTTCACAATGGGATGAAGCGTACATTCTGAAATTGCATAATCTATTTCAACTGCTTCTTGATCAATATCCGGGTATAGAATTTGTCTGGTTTTACGATAAGAAGGGACTTATTCATTATAGTACTGCTGATTTCGCTGTAAAATCAAAAAAGGGCAAGTATACAATTATATATAAAAATTTAAAAGAAGCAGTGCTTGGCAATGCAGGAAGTAAGAGTAAAAAAAACACAGTTATAGATTTGAACCTTTTACAAACCAATAGTAAAAGTGATTTTAATTTTGTTTTGGATTCAGATCATGGTTTATTACTTTATAAATACAAAACAGTAGATAAACTTGGTTTAGAGAGGGGAACTGCACTTTTTGTTGTTAATAAAAGTGATTTAAAGCGTTATCTTGTTAAAAAGAATATCCTGCAAATTGATGATAAATTAGTGTTTTCCAGAGGGCTTTATCTAATAAATGGTTCCGCTGAGAGCTTAAAAGCACTTAATAATGGAAACTTTAAGAATTGGAAAAAAT
Organism: uncultured Spirochaetaceae bacterium; assembly: GCA_964434925.1. Classification (GTDB taxonomy): domain Bacteria; phylum Spirochaetota; class Spirochaetia; order B11-G9; family B11-G9; genus S145-15. The sequence continues at coordinate 533 of CAYSXD010000248.1, read as the reverse complement.
TTCTTACGGATAACAAGGATGTCTTTAAAAATCCGGAAACAAAAGAGCAGTATTTACTTTTTCCTTCATCTTCTGAATTTGGAAATCTGATCAATTTTGTAAATATCCGGGAATTTTCTTTAAGTACATTTATACGATCTATCGTCCTTGTTATAATATTTATTACCTTATTTTTACTTGTTTTCCTTATTTTTAATATACGACAGAATAAACTGGCAGTACTCCAGGGAAAAATAAAAAGATTTCAGATTAGTTTTTTAAAGGAATACGTTGAATCTGGTAAAAATAAACTTGATACTCATGTAACAAGGGATTTACGATTAAAATCCAGCTTAATAAAGAAAGATATCCGTAAAACAATAGGGCATGTACGTAAAAATCAGGAAACAAAAGTTGAAAAGATAATTGATGAATCATGGAATGAAATACTCGAACTCATAGAAAGTAAAACTGCTCATAACTATCCGGTACCTCCAGGTAATGTTGAAATTAATAATCTGGAAGAAATATTATCCCGGATACTTGAGTCCGGA
>CAYSXD010000247.1:0-3377 GCA_964434925.1 uncultured Spirochaetaceae bacterium | reverse complement strand
GGCGGCAATTACCAATGAAATCCTTGAAATTGTTGGTGGTGCGGAGGCTCTAAACAATTAGGCGCAGCCAAATGTTTAAAAAGAAGTGTAGGCTCTAAACAATTAGGCGCAGCCAAATGTTTAAAAAGAGCAGAGCCCTTAAAAATTCGTAAAATTTAAATTAGTTAATATTCAAAAGAGTTTATCATATTTTTGATAAGCTCTTTTAGTTTGGTACATACTTTGTATATATTTGATTAAAAATAATATTATGAACAAAATAGCAAGTTTTTTAACTTTAGTAATTATCTTTTTAACATTTTCTTTTTGTAGTGCTTCAAAAAACACATTTCAAAAGAACCCTCCTTTTAAAGTTATAAAAGCTACTTATAATAGTTGGATTGGTGGACAACCTGGAGTTAGAGGAATTACTATTTATATTACAATTGATAATCCTAAAATTAATTTAGATACGGTTTTCTTCAGAAAAATGAAAACAAAATTTAAAAAAGACTTTAGTGTTACATCTAATACTTTTGTAGGAAGTTTTACACTTCATAATAAAGAACATGATTTTATTTTAGATAAAAATTCAATAAAAGAATTTGACAATACGCCACCTAAAACATTATTAAACATACCTTTTGAATTAAAAAATAATGAAGCCGTTGTAAGCTATATTTATAAGGAAAAAAAGTATTTTTATAAAGTAAAAAATGTTATTGAAGTAAAAGAAATACAGTACCCGTCAAGAAAGAAGGATAGTATAAAAATCTTGTAATCAGTAATTTAGATGTTTTTAGTTATGTTTTAAAATTTGTGGCACAAAAATTGAAACTGTAAAGGTGTAACCAAAAACAAATGATTATGAGAACGTTAAAATTACTTTTTACAACATTGATTACTGGAATATTGTTTACGTCATGCAGCGTTATAATTGATGAGTTTAATGATCCATACTACGTAGATTTAGAAGATGTTGTAACTGCATACGATTTATGGTATATAGATTACAATCAAACAACCGGAATTGGAGACGTTCCTTTTTTATCAAAAGCTTTTACAATATCATTTATTAATGGAAAACTGTACGCAAACAATAATTTGGTTGGAATTGGAACGACAGGAAATGGGTATGGTATTTTGGTTGGATATTACGATACCTTTAATGGAAGTTTAGAAATAGACCATGATTTAGATGGATATTTTAATTTTGAAGTTGTTCAATTATCAGCTGATAGATTAAAATTAGTAGATAATTACAATAATGTAAGCTATTATTTAGAAGGTTATCAGAAATATAGTTTTGATTTTGATCAAATATTTTATGATAATATAGAATACTTTTTACAAGAATATGATGTTTGGGAGAAAACGTATGTTAGTAATGTGGGTAATTTAAATGAATTTGATAATGAAAACTATTTAGCTTTTACACCTGAAAATATAACAACATTTTATTCTTCTCAAGATAATATTGGCACAAATATTGATGAGATATATTGGGATTATGTTGGAAGTTACTCTGTAGCAAATGTACAAGGATATGACAATCTAAAAATTTTAACATTAGATTATGATTCTGTGGGCAATGAAGAGTTTGAGTTAACCGTTATTAATGATGAAAAGATTAGTTTGTACCATATAAATTCGGGCACTACGTATGAGTTTACGGGAGTTGGGTATATTCAATATTTAAAATCTAGTTCAACCAAAGAAACCGTAAGAAATGAAGGTAGAAAACGAACTAAAGTAACAAGAGAAACAAAAATAAGAAGAAATTTAAAATAAAGTTTGGTTAGTTGATTTTTGGTTGGTTATTTTTATAACCAATTAAGTCAAACCGCTCCTGTTAAGGAGCGGTTTTTTTGTACCTTTATAATTTAAAATAAAATAAAATGAACAATAAAACAGCATTTATTACAGGAGCTACCTCCGGAATTGGAAAAGCAACAGCACAACTTTTCGCCAAAAATAAGATACGATTAATACTGTGCGGAAGAAGAGGTAATCGCTTAACTCAGCTAAAAAAAGAATTGGGTAATTTAACCGAAGTTACTACCTTACAATTTGATGTTAGTAATAGGGATGAAGTTTTTAAAGCTATAAAATCACTTCCAAAAGAATTTCAAAAAATAGATATTTTAATAAATAATGCAGGTAATGCACATGGTTTAAGTACCATTCAAGAGGGTGATTTAGATGACTGGGATGCAATGATAGACATAAATATTAAAGGTTTGTTGTATGTTTCAAGAGCTATACTTCCAAAAATGATTGATAAAAACAATGGTTTTGTAGTTAACATTGGGTCTATTGCAGGAAAAGAAGTTTACCCAAATGGAAATGTGTATTGCGCTTCAAAGTATGCTGTTAACGCTTTAAACAAGGCAATGAGAATAGATTTAAACAACTATAATATTAGAGTAGCTGCCATTCACCCGGGTGCTGTTGAGACTGAATTTTCAGAAGTTCGTTTTAAAGGAGATAAAGAAAGAGCTAAAAACGTATATAAGGGATTTAAGGCACTGGAAGCTGAAGATATTGCTGATGTTATTTATTTTGTAGTAACAAGGCCATACCACGTTAATATAGAAGATTTAATAGTATATCCAACTGCACAGGCAAGTGCAACTATTTTAAATAAGGAATAACGATTTAAAATGATCAACAAGCGGTTATTAATTAAAAATTTATTAGCTCATAATGATGAGAATAGCTTCTATGACAAAAAGCAAAAAATATCATTAGACACGAATGAAGGAAAAGCTAAATTTTTAAAACATGTTTGTGCATTATCAAATTCAAACCCAAAAAATAATTCATATATAGTTATTGGTGTTGAAGACCAAACTAATAAAATTGAAGGAGTAGATTTTTTCGATGACAGCAAAATTCAAAATCTTATTAATTCCTATTTTGAAAACCCACCTCAAATTCAATATGAAAACATCCCTTTTCCTAGATTACCTAGGCATAAGGTTATCGGCTTAGTAACAATTCATTCTAATAATAAAGTTACCTATTTAAAAAAAGCTATTTGGAAGTATGTAAAAGGAAGAATTTTCTTCAGAAGAGGTAGTAACTCTATGTCTACTTTAGGAAAGTTTGAACTAAAAAATACAAATCAGGCTATTGTTGAAGCTATAGAAATTAATGCGAGTAACAATATTGAATTAACATTAGATGGTGTTTTTGATTTTTTTAAACGACACAAAAAAATATTTCATCCAACATATAAAGTTTTTAACGAACAGTTTGTGTTATGTTGGGCAGGAGAAAAAAAGAAGGTAGGTGATAAGGTATTTTATTCTCGTGTAGATATAGAATTAATTAATGAACGAGTACGACTTTTTTACTCGGCTTTAGATGAAGTTAAAATTGAATATAACCATAGG
>CAYSXD010000246.1:0-3377 GCA_964434925.1 uncultured Spirochaetaceae bacterium | reverse complement strand
CGGCTTTGGGGCCATTTATCTTATCTTCTACCTGATACAGATACTCCCCTTTCCGTTAAACATCATTGCGATCGGAATTATAATCTTTGTCTTATTTAAAGGAAGCCGGAAAGTAAAAAATGACGGATCGGCTTTCCGGAATATTCAGGGGGTACGGGAATCCTCCGGTGCGAAGGGTTATACTAATTTTATCAATTTAAATCCGGATTTCAATGAAACTGAATTTATAAAGAAGGCGGCAACAGCATTTACCGCTATTCAACAGGCATGGACTCAAAAAACTATTGCCGGTGCACGCCGTTTTATCTCCGACGGAGTCTATCAGCGTTTTCTTACTCAAATAAAGATGATGGAACTTCTAAAACAGAGTGACGAGATATCCGACATTCGCATTATTAATATCTGGATTGACAAAGTTGAACAGGACGGGGAATTTGATATTATTCATACCGGTATCCAGGCTTCAATGAAGGATTTCTTTACATCCGAACTTTCAGCCTCATTAAACTCCCGCATGGATGATGAATTTATCGAATACTGGTCGTTTATCAGACGTAAAAGCAGTAAAAATAAAGACCTCTACGGAACCGTCACCTGCCCCAGCTGTAACGCCCCGCTGACAGAGGAACATCTTGATGTGGTTAAATGCCCTTTTTGCGGTACACTATTGAATAACGGAGAATATGACTGGATTCTGTCAGAAATAACCCAGGCAAATGATTACGCCGCGTCAAAAAGAAGTATCCGGAAAATCGGATCGATTAAATCCAAAATTTCAAAAGGAGCCCTTTCCGAAGAATCAGCTGTCCAGCTTATTGAGGATAAGGCAAGTAATGGGTACCTTCAGATACTCACCGCTCTGACAATGCGTGACCTGAGGGGTATCAGACGCTTTACCAGCAGTAAATACGCGGATACATTGCAGTCGATGATTCCGGAAGAAACGGTTGCATATAACCGCCTTTTTTTGAATGATGTTACCCTTATTGGTGCCTCACGGACGGATGATTTTAACAGATTGTATATTTCCATCCGTTCATCGTTTCAGAGAATTTTATTAAAAGAAGGGAAAATAAGGAAGAAACTTGATCCGTTTATTGTTTCGAAATCAGAGGTAGTCGTCTTAAAAAAGAAAGTAAACGGCGGAAAACCAAAAGGCTCTCTCTACTCAGGCACCTGCCCGGCCTGCGGCGCTGCTGTAGAAGATCCACTCGCCATAAAATGTCCTTTCTGCGGCACTCAGTACAACAGGGAAGACAAGGAGTGGAGAATAGATAACATACTGTCAATGGAGGAATATGCGTCAACAGCAGCAAATACTGCTACCACTGCCGTTAAACCGGGTATCCTTGATGCAATCTATGATGTGAGGGATTATGCCCTAAACAATATTATGATGATTATTGCTGCCGACGGTATATATGACAGACGGGAAAAGGAAATGGCAGAGGGTATAGCACGCAAATTCGGCTATAAACCTGCTATGCTCGGACCGCTTTTCACGCAGGCTGCAGCCGGACGCCTTTCCATTAAGATGCCGGAAGATAAGACAAAGCGGACAAAAATTTACTCCCTTATGGTAAAAACAGCCATGGCCGACAACAGTTTAAGTCCTGAGGAAAAAGAGCTTCTTGATCAGGTGAAGAGGGTCTATCTGTCAGCATAATCAACATCCGCCGCCAGGAAAGGCGGCTTCAGCTCTTATAAATTTACCCATTACGATTACTATTCCCTATTGTCTGCAAGCTGAACCAGTTTCTCTCTGTTATCATGAATAAACATCAACAGGTACTGCTGTACATTATTGAAATACCTTTTTTGAAGCTCTGTCCCCAGAGGAGTAATGTAGCGGTAGTGCCACACCTCCGGACGATAACCGGTAAGCCATTCGTAACCCTTCGGATACGAGAGGGAAAATCCATACTTCCACGCATTTTTTAAAAGCCATTTCCCGGCACGTGTACCGGCATAGGCATCACTTATACTGCCGAAGTCTATGGCAACGCCCAGCTGGTGCTGGCTTGTTCCGGGACGGGCCGATTCCCTTTCAGCCGTTTTACGACCGTACAGCTTTACTTCCCGGGCAAAAACCTTCTTCTGGTACTCATAACTGCGATAGGTAGAGGAAATTACCAGAGTTAGTCCCGCATTTTCGGCATGATGAACCATTTTTAGCAGATCGGAAATGGCAATTTTCCGTAGTTTTAATGTTCTTCGTGAAAGAGCAAAATCAGGATAGTCAGAGAGAGATACGAGATCAGCCGGAGTAAAATTTTCTCCCAGAGCATGCTGTTTATCCGCCATAATAAATGTTTCAGGCGGGAGAAGTAAAGCTTTGGATATAAGCGTTAAAAACTTACCAGGTTCTGAAAGAATGCTCTGCTGAATAACCGGGGGGTATGTTTCAAGCATTTCGGTAAGAGATTGCATAATGGTTTTGTTGTTCTTTACCACCTTTGTTGTCATGTGTAAATCCTTCTTTTCGCTGCAGCCGAAAGAGATTATGAAAGCCCCAAATATAATGAATAACACTAGTTTTTTCATACTTCAACTCCCAAAAATATACGAATAATCCACCCTATTACAAAAGAAAAGAGTGCCACCCCCATGCTAATGGCAAACATTTCAAGAAACCGTTTTTTGAACGGCAAATCTTTCGCAACCGAGATGTAATAGTTAAAAATAAAAATAATAAAAACAGCAATAACAAGTGTAACTATCAAAGCGGAAAAGTAACGTTTAATGGTCAGATAAGGGAGAATAAGAAGTATAACGGTTGTTATCTCGTTTTTCTGGGCAAGAAGAATTTCCTTTTCATATTCCATCTTCAACAGTTTGCCTCCACATCGGTTTTAGGCTATACTTATACCATATTGGAGAAAAGAAATGAATACTCAACAGAATTTTCATATACCGAAAGCACTGAAAGCATGGTTTATCGTCCACTTTATTGTCGATATTTCCTTTGCCCTGCCGCTTTTTTTTATACCTGCCGTTTTTATGCAGCTTCTGGGGTGGAAAACTATTGATCCCATTACAGCACGGATGGTCGCAGCAGCTCTTTTTGCTATTGGCGGAGAATCACTGTTTGCCGTAAAGCTTGGAAAGGATGCTTTTGAAGCTATGCTGAATTTAAAAATCATCTGGTCCATAGCAGCAGTTCTTGGTTTTATTATTGCTCTTATGCAGGGGGCCTTCGGCTATCCTCTGGTTGGGTTTGGTCTTCTTGCCATATTCGCCGGTTTTAATGTTATCTGGATATATTGGAGAGTGCGGCTGAAATATCAACCATCTTAATAGGTTCATACTTCTACATTGAAACAAAATCATAGAGCAAAAACAAATCTTAAAAACAAAAAAAATATGGTAAATAAGCA
>CAYSXD010000245.1:0-3393 GCA_964434925.1 uncultured Spirochaetaceae bacterium | reverse complement strand
ATGATATTTATTATATTATGCGGTGATATAGATATTTCCGTAGCATCAATAATTGCTCTTTCTTCTTTTTCGATGGGGTATGCTTCAATGCATGGTGCCGGTGCGGGGGTGCTGGTTTTTATTGGGCTTTTAGTAGGACTTGCAGCAGGAATGTTTAACGGCTTGTTTGTAGCTGGTTTTGGAATACCGTCTATTGCTGTAACTCTGGCAACTCAGTCGATATTCCGAGGAATTTCGCAAGCGATACTTGAAGATCATGCATATACAAAATACCCTGCCGGATTGGCCTATTTTGGTCAGGGATATGTAGGGAATACAATGCTTCCCTTTGAGTTTCTTCTTTTTTTGGTACTTGCGTTAATTGTTGGTTTTGTTCTTCATAAAACTACCTATGGGAGGAAGCTGTATGCCATTGGAAACAGTGCCACTGCAGCACGATTTTCCGGTATTCAAGTAAAAAAGATTCGAATGATTAACTTTATGTTGAATGGACTCTTTGCAGGAATAGCTGCTGTTCTTCTAACCTCAAGAATAGGATCAACAAGGCCTAATATTGCTTTAGGGTATGAATTGGAAGCAATTACCCTTGTCGTTCTGGGTGGTGTATCAATAACCGGCGGGAAAGGGAATATTTTTGGTGTTGTCCTTGCTGTACTTCTGTTAGGGTATCTGAAGTTTGGTATGGCTCTCTTAAACTTGTCCGCAAAGGTTATGATTATAACCACAGGAGCTTTGTTGATTATAGCAATACTTATTCCTGAATTTATAGATATGAAGAAGAAAAGAAATAAATTGCTGAAACAAAAGAATAAAAAGCCGTTGGAGGTAGCATGACATCAAAAGAAAGAGTATTAAGAGCATTTCATAAGATCGACGGTGCTCCTGACAGGCCGCCTCTGCAGTTTGATCTGTGCAGACAGCTTACCGATCATTTTGGTAAGAAACTTGGAATCGAACCGGATTATTCGTTAAGTTATTACGAGGATTTAACCTATCGAATTTCTGCCAATAAAATTCGGACAAGAATGGGAAGTGACTGTGTTGTTGTTGGCGGCACTGTTGCTTCTGATTTTGAGATAAAGATGGTCAGGGATAATATTACCCTTAATGAGTTTGGTATGGAAATGAAACCAGGGGATTTGTATGTTGATGTTATTAAATGTCCTCTTGCAGAAGCATCAAGTGATGCAGATATAGAAAAATACAACTTCCCTGATTCCTATGCTCCGGGAAGGTTTGAGAAGGCTAAACGGGATATTGGAAAATATGGAAAAGACTACTTTATCATAGGGGATGTGGAGTTAAGTATTTTTGAAATGGCATGGCATCTGACAGGAATGACAGAATATATGATTTCAATGGCCATGGGAGAATCATGGATTGAACTACTAAACGATAAGGTGGAAGCATGGACCCTTGGGCTTGCAAGCCAGCTCGTGGAACTGGGTGTTGATGCAATCTGGTTTGGGGAAGATCTCGGTACGCAGAATTCCATGCTTATAAGCCCTGATATGTGGCGGGAAAAGTTTAAACCGAGATACCATGGAATGATACAAAAACTTAAAAAGATAAATCCCGAAGTCATGATTATAATGCATTCTGACGGCGCGGTCGCTCCGCTCATTGACGATTTTATTGAGATGGGAATAGAGGTATACAACCCCGTACAGCCAAATGTGCCCGGCTCTGACCCTGCAGAACTTGTAAAAAAATATGGCGGAAAAATTAACTTTTTTGGCGGTATTGATCAGCAGGATCTTCTGCCTTCCGGAGATATTCCGAAACTTGAGGAAGATATTAAAATGAGAGCCTCTGTAATGGCAAAGGACGGTGGATATCTTATGGCTCCTGCCCATATTATCCAGGCGGATGTAGCTCCTGAAACGGTTGAAGCAATGATTTCGATAATAAAGGGTTTATAGGTTCAGGGAGGAAACAATGAAACGAATTGCATTTAAAATGAAACTGAAACCCGGATATAAAGATGAATACAGAAAAAGGCATAGTGAGATTTGGCCTGAATTAAAAAAGCTTCTTAAAGGTCAGGGCGTTGGAGACTATTCCATCTTTTTTGATGAAGAGACCAATATTCTCTTTGGCGTTCAGAAGCAGGAGAGGGAAAGTTCTTCGCAGGATCTGGGCAGTCTGGAGATAGTGCGGAAATGGTGGGCATTCATGGCGGATATCATGGAAACCAACCCTGATAATTCGCCGGTTACCGTTCCTCTGGAAGAAGTTTTCTATATGGAGTAATGTTGAGTTAATCTATTATTGATAATTGCTTCTTCACATAATATGTGATATTCTTATTGTGTGAATATTCCAGAGGTAAGACCATGTCGAATATAACCATGACTATTGATGATACAGTTATTCAAAAGGTAAAAAAAATTGCAATTGAAAAAAATACAACATTAACCGGGCTTGTCAGAGATTATCTAACTGGAATAGCAAAGCGGGAAGATTATCGTACAGAGGATGTTATATCACAGCTTGCTGAAATAATGAATTCATCGGACATTGAAGTAGGTGAAATTACCTGGAAAAGGGATGTGCTTCATGAGCGATAGGTATTTTATTGATACAAATATTATTGTTTATGCCCATGATAAGAAATATCCCCGCAAACAAATAAAAGCTCAGAAATTAATTTTTAATGGGATGAGAGAGAGCCTTGCCGTTATCTCTGCTCAGGTTTTGAGTGAATTTTTTGTAACAGTTACCAAAAAATCAAAACAGAACTATTCTTTTGCTGCAGCAAAACATGAGATTATGCTTTTATCACATTTACAGGTTGTAGACATTGATTTTAATCTGGTTATCAGGGCAGTAAGCATAAAGGAGCTGTATCAATTAAGCTATTGGGACAGCCTGATCTTGTCTGCAGCTGAGCGATCTGAATGCGGCATCCTATATTCTGAAGATCTTTCTTCCGGGCAAAAATATGGTAAAGTTCTTTGCCAAAATCCATTTGCTGATAGTGAAATAGTATAAATCTTTTCAAGGGGTAGTAGATATGTCAGGTCCTAACCCCGTTCTTCTCTGCGGCCCTGAAAGTGAGGAAGTGCTAAAAGAAAACATGATTATTTCCGTTGATATACCTATGTTCCCTGGGGTGGAATCAGAGTTTAAGATGGTTGCTGGTAACTGAAACCGGAGTAGAACACCTTGTAAAAGCATCCTGTAAAATCGGCCAGGCATATTTTTTTGCTGTTTTATTTTCCGGCTTAATTCAGAACCTGCCTTAACATGAAGCTGAATGTTTTAATAAATAGCTCCGGCACGATGATCAGAGATCCGACTTCATATCTTGAAATCATCTTATATTATATACTACAATATCCCTTGTAGATTTAAGTTTCGGGATAAGAAATGGAAAAGATTGACAAATTT
>CAYSXD010000244.1:0-3402 GCA_964434925.1 uncultured Spirochaetaceae bacterium | reverse complement strand
CTTCCGGTGAATGGATAACAGTAATTCTCGATTCATCCACATCAAACAGTTTTACAACTTTTTTCGGTTTCATTATAGTTGAAAATAAAATATAAACAGGAATCTGATTTATAATACGATTATCGAGAGTCCCTACTGCCTCAAAATCGGTAACGGAATTTTCAATTGTGCCGGTTCCTATAAGAGCGCTATAAAATTCAACAGGCGCAATTCCACGGCTCTGAAGATCGTGCATAAGGTCAAATTCGATGAGATAGATATAATTATTATGAGAGACAGTCCGATTAAAATCAAATTCAGTCATTTGCATAATTGTTCGCCCGTCAGGAAGGTTTATGTCCACCATGGCCCGGGCACTTTCTTTTTTCTCTTCCGGCAGCGTTTCTGTGGTGAGATTTGTAAGGGCCTCAACAAACTCATTTATTTCCACTTCGTTACTTTCCGCGGGATTGTTTACCATTTCCCGAAGTTTATCGAAAGAAAGAAGAAGAATATTTATAATTTCCGGGGTCGGAACCATTTCACGGTTACGTATCATGTCAAGAACATTCTCAATTTTATGCCCCAGATCCCGGATCTTTGACAGATTAAAAAAACCCGCACCACCCTTTATCGAGTGCGCTGCACGAAAAACGGTATTTACCAGTTCTTTATCAATATCAGCTCCACCTTCTTCAATAGCCAGTAGATTATTCTCTATATCAGACAGATGTTCCCTGGATTCTTCAAGATAGGTAATCAGGGTTTCATCATTCATATCAATTGCCGGCATATTTATTCTCCCTTTAACGAAAAATGCTGATCCAGCCTCATGCTCTGAAAAAGATCCATTATATCCGGCGAAATATTTACTATTTCAAGTGATCCACCATTTTTTGACAGCGAATTCTGCGTTGAAATCAGAAGGCCGATACCCATAGAATCAACAATGGATATTCCTGCCATATTGATGGACAGGTTCTTCACTCCTTTTTCAATAGAACCCTTTATCATTGTTCTCAGATCATTTACCGTCGACGCAACAAGGTCCTGTTCAAGTGTTAAATCAGCTTTGTCCCCGTTTCTCGTTATACTGTTTTTACTCATGATCTTTCTCCTTATGAACAATCATCTTTTTTATCAAAACGCAATTTCCTGTTTTATTATACACATATTCATCCGCATACTTTTTTAAAATAAAAACACCCCGACCTGAATCCGCTGAGGAAAAATATTTCCTCTTTTCAATATTTCTCCAGTCAAAGCCGTCTCCAGGATCTTCAACCTCTATTCTAATCTCATACTCCTTAATAATAAAGCTGATTTTTATTGTTAATTCCGGATCCATCCGGCAACCATGAACAACTGCATTTGTTAAAGTCTCTCTGAGAAGCATCTGAACAGAAAAAACATAGTAATCCAGATTATTCTCACGTAACAATTTTTCCGCTTTTGTACAGAAACTGTCAATATTCTGAAATGTTGCTTTTATTGCAAGCGCTAATCTACATTCTTCCCTCAAACTTCTACTCCCATCAGAAGAATGTCATCGAAGGCTGTTTTATCATGTGGAAATAGACCTGTCATAATATCTATAAGAGCACTTTTAAGAGAAACTTCTCTTATTTTTTCAATCTGAGATATCAGCCTTTGAATACCTCTATCTCTCCTTATCCTTTCAACGCCATTTTCTTCAATTATGCCGTCCGTATAGAGAAAAAATCTGTCTCCCCTCTTTACTTTAATTTTTTTTATTTTAAGAACAATACTATCAAACATTCCCAGAACATCACCGGCAACTGCAATTTCACGGGAAGCCTTTTCATAGGGAAGAAAAATAGCGGGAGGGTGCCCGGCACTTACAATTTCAAGCTCATTCTTTCGTCTGTTCAACAACGCGTATACGGCGGTAAGATAAATAGTTTCACCCAGTATGGTTTGAAGGACACTGTTCACAATTCGCAGAGTTTCGTCCGGGGGAATCAGAAGCCCGGAATTCTGATGTATAAGAGCCTTAAAGGCGGATGTTGCAAGGGATGAACCCAGATCATGACCACTGACGTCGGCGCAAAAATAACCGAAAATATCCGGACCAAAAGAAATAACATCGTAAAAGTCACCACCTGCTTCAAGCACAGGGAGGTATTGTACGGCAAATTTTGCCTCCGGAAGATCATCCGGCTTTACAAGAATCTCCTGCTGAGCTATTGTCAGTTGTTTTAATCTGTTTCGTTGATTCTCAATGAGTGTTTTCCTTGCGTTACTCAACCTGAGATGAAGTTTTGTTCTTGCCAGAACCTCTGCGGGTTCGAAGGGTTTTGTTATATAATCAACAGCACCAATCTCAAATCCCTTCAATTTCTTATCAATTTCGCTTACAGCAGATATAAAAAGGACAGGAATGCCGGATGTTGCAGGATCAGCTTTAAATTTTATGCATGTCTCAAAACCATCCTCTCCGGGCATCATAATATCCATTAATATAAGATCCGGAATATTTGCAAGTGCTACCTTCCTGGCAGTACTCCCGTCTGAAGCCTCCAGAACCCGAAAGCCCTCTTTTTGCAGCATTGTCCTTAAGATAAGCAAATTAATCTTTACATCATCAACAATAAGAACAACAGGAATATGACCGTGCATTACCTATCCGGCCAGCATATTTATTACTTTCAGAAAGGGCGCGGGCTCGAAGGGCTTAACAATCCAGCCATTAATACCCAGAGATTTTCCCCGTTCTTTTTTATCCGCAGAACTTTCTGTTGTAAGAAAAATAACCGGTTTTGTCTTATATTCAGGTTTTTGTTTTAAGTTTTCGACAAAACCAAATCCATCCATTACCGGCATATTAACATCTACAAGAAATAGATCAATATCAGTACTGAGTTTCTCCAGGGCATCCTTGCCGTTCTCTGCTCCCAAAAATTCAAATCCTTCAGGAACAAGAGTTTTCTCAACCAGCATTCGTATAGTGCTGCTGTCATCAACACACATTATTTTTTTAGCCATTTGACATTCTCCATAATTCTAATTATATTGAATTATCCATCATATACCTGTTTATTTCAAGCTTTTTATTCTTTTCCCAATACTTTAGCAAAGGACCTTTTATGAATAAAATACTTAATACCGAATCCCTTTTTCGTAGGCTGGGAAATGATAAAGAACTGATTAACGAAATACTTCAGCTGTTTATTGAGACTATGCCTGCGCAAATTGATAGTTTAAAAACAGCTGTCGAAGAAAAGGATACTGAAACAATTCAACTGAAAGCTCACGCATTAAAAGGGTCGTCGGGAAATATCAGCGCAGAGAAACTGGAAAAAACGGCTGCCCAACTGGAAACAACCGGAAAAGATGGCAATCCTGCCGGTTCCGGATTGCTGTTATCTATACTGCTGGAAGAATATGAAGAACTGAAAAATG